>JALEPE010000044.1 GCA_022766795.1 Helicobacter sp. | reverse complement strand
AAACGCATAGTATCACCTCCAATCAGAGGTTATATTACACCCTAGAGGTTGCGCCCTCTAGGACAAACCTCCAAAAGAATCTTATAAAACAATCCCTTAAATTAAACCGCTTCTTATTTACACTTCTAGCCCTTTTTGCTTTAACCTTTAGTGCCTGTGCTTCTAAGCCTGTGTATAAAGTAGAGATAAAAGAAGTCTTTATACCAGTGAAGTGTAATTTAAAATTACCAACAAAGCCACAAGAAAATGGAAGCTTTGCATCGCATAGGGCTTTAGCAAAGTATTACTTAGAAGTAGAACAAATAGCAAAGGATTGTAATGTTACCAGCAAATAGTCTATTATCCATAGCAATGACGCGCGGGAGAGGTGAAAAAGAAGCGGTAGAAGTAGAATTACAAAAGCTAAAAGAACAAATGCAAAACCTTTTAAATGAAGTCAGCGCATTACGCAGTGAAGTCAGCGCGTTACGCAGTGAATCAAGAAGCAAGGAAAAATAAATGGCGTATTTATGGGGAACGCAATTAGGTGCTACAACAGAACAAATAACAGAATTAACGACCCATATGGATATGTGGGGGAGAACACACACAAACGATTCTGTTTTAGTATATGCTAAAACGATGGTTATAGACACTGATAACCCGACACAATTTAAAGAGGTGTCTTATGTGGATTATAACGCATCTAAAGTTAAAAGCGATGCGTGGAAAGCAGAAATAGACAGACGCGCAGAGGCAGAGATTTTTAACAATGGAAACAACGACAACGATAACACAACAATGGAGGACATAAACTTGGCTATTGAAAATTGTATTAGCAGAGGGAATGAGAGTTTAAAGACGATTATGGCAACAATTAAACCCATTATCGTGGAGGAATATGAAAAGAACAGAATCACAGAGGCAATGTATTCGCAAGTGTATTTAGGTGCCTTACAAATTGCTATGCAGTTTGCCTATACTGCAAGTCAGAACGAACAGCAAATGCGATTCCAACAAACGCAAATGCAAGAGATGACGCAAAGTGTGAAGGATAATCGCTTAATTAAAGCGGGAGAATTTTACTCCAATATGATTGGAATGGGCTTAAGCAACAACACGACAATACCGCAGAATCTTTATAGCGGTTATTTCTCAATTACTAGGGCATTGCTTGGAAGCGTATAGCTTAAGAATCGCACACTATAAAGACATAGAAAAAATGCAAGGAATACTTACTAAAATCTATGGTGCTAATGGCTATGGTGCGGAGATTAGAGAGTATATTGACCTTGTTAGCAGTGGTGCAACACTCGTGCGCGTAGTTGAGAGGGGGAGCGCGTTTATGGGATTTATCACAATGTATCGGGATTTTGAACTAGGTGAGGGATTTATCGCGCATTGCTATTTAAAAAATAGAAAATGCTATGCGATTAACAAACAGCTTATTAAGCTAATTAAAGGCTTTATGCGTGGCTTAAAAATCGTGGTGCAATTAGATAGGGCAGAAGTCAAGAATTCGCTAAAAAATCATTTAAGCTATATTGAAAAGCAGGAATTTTACTTAAAGGTATAGAATGGGAGGCGGTGGTGGATTCATTGGAAAGGCTTTTAAAAGCATTACAAAAACATTTAAAAAAGTTGTTTCAAGCATTGAAAAAACATTACGCAACCCTTTGTCTTTACCCGAACGATTCTTTAAAAACGCGATTATTAAACCCACAAAACAAATCGCAAAGGAATCTTTACGCTTTACCGCTAGAGTTACAAGGGAGGTATTTAGCACAGTATCCCGATACACAGGGCTTAAAGTCTTTGATAAAATTGGCGATGGTGCTTATATTTTCACAATGGCAATAAAAGAAGGGGATTGGAAAGCTATCGGTTCAGCAGTTGCTGTAGTTTTATCTATTGTAGCGACGATATATAGCTATGGCGCATTATCAAAAGCCATCGGCGCATCTCTTGCTTATGCGGTTAGCGTTTTAAATATTTCAGCAACGGCTATTAGCTTTGCAATATCCCTTCACACGCTAGGCAGTATGTATCAACACTTACTAAGCTTACGCGCGCTAGAAATGGAATATAATGCTATCGGTATAGATACCATAGCGGATAATAGCAAGTGGCTAGCGGGCGGAGATTTAAGGAATGGCGCATATGCGGGGGGGATTCTTTTCTATGGTAGTGGAATGATTGACCCAAATGCAAAGGCTTTTAGGTATGGGCAACCCGATTTAGACGCAACTTTTTTAACGCGCCTAAGAATGCCTTATGAGGATAAAGCAGGAGGGCAAATTTATAACTCTGCTTTAGCGGGCGTTGATGATTGGAAGCCTAGAAATTTCTTAGAGAAGTATTATACACCAAAAGACCCAGTGCAACAGCTTTACGAGGATTTAGGATTGGTTTCTAAATTTTAATTTTTGGTATATGCAAAAGTATATAAAAAAAAATTTATTAAAATCAAAACGCGGATACTAGCGGCTTTAAATCTGCTTTATGATTCCCGCTACTGACCATTAACTTACAATCATAGACAATCAGACAAACAAATCAATGAAATCTTTATCAGCGAGATTCCATATTATGGATTGCCACGACTTCTTGCGAAGTCTCGCAATGACAGAGTGGTTGGCTTGTTGTCATTGCGAGAAAACCGCAGGTGTTCGTGGCAATCTATAATCTTGCATACAGAAAAATTTAACAATGGAATTTTAAAAGAGGTGTAAGCATTATAGATTGCTTCGTCATTCACTCCACTTATTCCTCGCAATGACATAGTGGTTTGCTTTTTTATTATGTTGTTTCCTTTATCATTGCGAGCGAAGTGAAGAAATCCATAATATAGAACTTCGGATAAACAAAAAACAACAAAATAAAACAAGACCGATTAAAGAAAGATGGATAGTTTCTTTTGATTATGGAGTTATTGAAGTCCTTAGTGGATTTGCGCTCCACTAAGGGTAATTTGTAACTCCAAAAGGAGGTGTAAATTATGTATTACTCTATAATTTTAGCATTAATTTGCTTACCCCCTTCCTTTTAGGCGGGTGGCGTTATAGGCTAGGTGGGCAAACACATTTAGCCCTTATCGCAGTATTCACCCTGTTTGCAAATATTTTTTAGCCTATAAATTTGTAATTCCCTCTTTTCTCTTTTTTAAAAGCTGCCAAATTGCTACGATACAATCGTCTTTTTAAGATAAATTTTGCTATATTTTTGCGTTTTTTGCGCGAAATGTGCGTAAGTTTTACAATGGAGATTTATTATGAAAGAAGCAAAATCAATTTGGATGGATGGAAAATTAGTCGCTTGGAAAGATGCCAATGTGCATATTCTAACCCATACATTGCATTATGGAAATGGCGTATTTGAAGGAACAAGAGCGTATAAAACCGATAAAGGAATGGCGATTTTTCGTTTAAAAGAACACACAAAAAGATTATTAAATTCTGCAAAAATTGTCGCCATTGATGTGCCTTATTCTCAAGAGGAATTGGAAAAGGCGCAGATTGAACTTCTAAGGGACAATGCGTTTGAAAATAATGCGTATTTGCGCCCACTCATTTATCTAGGCTATGGCGTAATGGGCGTTTATCACAAAAATGCACCTGTTTGTGCGGCGATTGCGGCTTGGGAATGGGGTGCATATCTAGGCGATGATGGCTTGGAAAAAGGGATTCGCATTAAGACTTCTTCATTGGTTAGAAATTCTGCAAAATCCCTTTTTGGCAAGGCAAAGGCTTGTGGCAATTACCTAAACTCACAAATGGCGAAATTTGAAGCGATTGAGTGCGGTTATGAGGAGGCTTTGTTGCTTGATGATAGCGGAATGATTGCGGAGGGTAGCGGAGAGTGCTTTTTCATCGTGCGCAATGGTGTATTAGTTACACCTCCAAGCGATAGCGTGTTAGAATCCATTACGCAGGATTCTATTATTACGATTGCGCAAGATTTGGGAATCAAAGTGGAGCGCAGAAATATCACGCGCGATGAAGTGTATATCGCCGATGAAGCGTTTTTCACAGGGACTGCCGCAGAGGTTACGCCGATTCGCGAGTTAGATTCTCGTGTGATTGGTAGCGGAAAGCGGGGAGAAATTACACACAAATTGCAAAATGCGTTTTTTGATGTCGTATATGGACGCAATCCTAAATATACGCATTGGCTCACTTATATTAACTAAAGGTTGCTTATGCCGATTGATTTAAATGAACATTTAAGACAAAAGAATAAAAATTATCACAACCCCAATGAGGATAATTCCTCTAACAACGGCGGTGGCAATGGTGGAAATAATCGGAATCGCGGATTCCAAGCACCTAAAATGCCTAATTTTTCAATGCCAAATGCTAAAAAAATGGCGGGGGTTTATGTCGCAGTCATTTTGATTGTTTTATTCTTTTTGCTCAAGCCTTTTACGATTATTAACAGCGGGGAAGTGGGTGTGAAAATCACTACAGGGGAATTTGACCCAACTCCTTTGCAACCGGGCATTCATTTTTATGTTCCGGGCATTCAAAAAATTATTGCTGTGAATACAAAAGTTAGAATCGCAGAATTTACGAGCGTGGAGGGTTCTAGTTATCGGAATCGCGATGAGGGAAGTTTGAAAAATCAAGCTATTAGCGTTTTGGATTCTAGGGGTTTGTCAGTGTCTGTGGAACTTGCGGTGCAATATCGGCTAGATCCTTTAAGTGTGCCGCAGACGATTGCAACTTGGGGGCAGAATTGGGAGGAGAGAATTATTACTCCCGTGATTCGTGAAATTGTGCGCAATGTCGTAGGAAGCTTTCCCGCAGAGGAGCTACCCACAAAACGTAATGAGATTGCTACACTCATTGATCAAAAATTCCGCGAAAACATTAATGGGCTTGAGAATCGCCCTGTGGAATTGGTTTCTATTCAACTCACAGAAATCGTCTTGCCTGTTGCGATTAAGGAGCAAATTGAACGCGTGCAAGTTGCGCGTCAAGAGGCAGAGAGGGCAAGATATGAGGTAGAACGCGCGAAACAAGAAGCGGAGAAAAAAGCTGCCCTTGCAAAAGGCGTTGCGGACGCGACTATTATTGAGGCAGACGCACAAGCTAAAGCGAATCGTTTGATTTCTCAAAGCTTGAATAATCCTCTTTTGCAGTTGCGTCAGATTGAAGTGCAAGGGAAGTTTAATGAGGCATTGCAAAACAATCGTGATGCAAAAATTTTCTTAACTCCCGGTGGCGCAACACCTAATATTTGGTTAGATTCCAAAGATAATCAACGCGCAACCTCTGTGAGCAATTAAGGGGACATTAAGTGCAAGAAATTTTGGAGCAAATTGCGTGGGAGAAGCTTGGAGGTTTGATTCCTGCCGTAGCGCAAGATTATAAAACGCAAGAAGTCTTAATGCTAGGCTTTATGAATCAAGAGGCTTTAAGCCTAAGTTTGCAAAGCGGTTTTGCGCATTATTTTTCGCGCTCCAAGCAGCGCATTTGGAAAAAGGGCGAACAAAGCGGACACACGCAAAAAATCCACGCCCTCGCCCTAGATTGCGATAAGGATAGTCTGCTTTTACAAGTAGAGCAAGAGGGTGTGGCTTGTCATACGGGCGCGAAAAGTTGCTTTTATCGCGCCATTTCTCTTGCGGATTCCACGATAAAAGAGAATCGCGATTCCACTCTTAATACACAGGCAATTTATGGTGCAGTGGATACACTATATCATACGCTTTTAGAGCGCAAGGGCGCAGACGCAAAGACTTCCTATACTGCAAAACTCTACCATAAAGGCGAAAATACAATTGCAAAAAAAATTGTGGAGGAAGCTGCAGAGCTTGGCTTTGCCATTAAGGATAGGGATTCTAAAGAGATTATTTATGAAGCGGCGGATTTGCTTTATCACGCGCTTGTGGGCTTAAGCTACCGCGATGTTTCACCCGATTTAGTGAGGCAAGAGATTGTGCGCCGCTTTGGGCTAAGTGGAATCGCGGAAAAAGAATCGCGAGAGGAAAGGTAGTTAAAAGGTTGGATAATGGAGGGTTTAAAGGAATATTTATTAGAGCTTTTACATATTTCAAACTTCCTTTCTTTACCGGATTATTTAGTGCTAGTGAGTATTTTTCTAGTGATTTTGCTAATATTCTTACTAGGCGTTGCATTCCGTTCCAATAGCGTAATATTCTTGGTGTTGTTTTTTTTTAGCGGCGTTTTAATGCTTGCTTCTCCATTTGTGTATCAGTTTATTATGGAATCGTATTTAAAGCAAATTGACTTGACGCTTTTTCACAATGAGCGGTTGCAATATGATAATGTGTATTATGTGGAGGGGCAATTTACAAATATCGGAATGCTAGACTTTAAAGGTTGTGTGCTTAGTGTAAATTTTATTCCAAAGGGTTTAAAAAAGTTTGATAGAATCAAATATAAAATCCGTCCCCGATACCCTTATACAAAAATCTACAAAACACCACTTAAAAAGTTAGAACCAATGGAATTTAAAGTAGTGATTCCTTCCCCTAATCCAGAACTTGACTTCACGCTAGTTACTAAAGGCGCGTGCTATTAAAGGAGATGTATGAAAATTGCTGTGAGTGTGGGTGACCCCAATGGTGTTGGGCTAGAGATTTTGCTTAAAAGCCATAAACAAGTGTGCAAATTCTGTAATCCTGTGTATTGCGTAGATGAGGTATTGTTAAAAAAAGCTGCTAAAAGGCTTTCTTTGAAACTTCCTAAGAATTTGCAATGCGTTCCTCTTTCGGTTACGATTCCACAAATTACTTCCGGAAGTATTAACAAGGAATGCGGTGCATATTCTTATGCAAGCTTTTTGAAGGCATTAAATTTAACGCTAAAACGTGAAACATCGGCACTCGTTACATTACCAATCCATAAAAAAGCGTGGCAGTTAGCCGGGATTCCTTATGCGGGACATACGGAAGCTTTGCGCGATGTGTTAGGCAAGGATAATAAGGCGATGATGGTGTTAGGTTCTCCCAAGCTTTATGTTGCACTCTTTAGCGACCATATTCCGCTTAAAAGTGTGCCAGATTCCATAAATACGGAATCGCTAACGCAGTTTTTACTAAACCTTGCACCTTTTATTACTAAAGCACCTTGCGGTGTGCTAGGGCTAAATCCTCACGCGGGGGATTTTGGTGTGCTAGGCAATGAGGAGGAAGCCATTAATGCCGCGATAAAAAATGCTAATGCCGCTTTGGGAAAGGAAGTGTATATCGGCGCACTTGTGCCAGATACCGCTTTTGTCGGGAAGCATTTGCGCTATTATGTGGCGATGTATCACGACCAAGGATTGATTCCGCTTAAGACTTTGTATTTTAAAGAAAGTATTAATCTAACGCTTAACCTTCCCATTATCCGCACTTCTGTGGATCACGGCACGGCGTTTGATATTGCCTATAAGGGTAAGGCGGATTCCACAAGTTATTGCAATGCGGTAAAAGAGGCGGTTTTTCGCGCAAAAATACAGAAAACAAGCCACCAAAAAGTCAAAAATTATTAAAAAAAGGTTATAATCTAACCTTAATCTAGCTTTTAAGGAATATTTTGACAAAAGAACCAAATTTAGAATCAGAGACACAAACATTACATAAGCTACAAGAACCCATTCGTTATCGCGTAATTTTGCTGAATGATGATTATACGACACAAGAATTTGTAATGGAAGTCTTACAGAATATCTTTCATAAAAATTTTGAGGAATCGCTTAATCTAATGCTGCAAATCCACCACAATGGCAAGGGAGTGTGTGGAATCTATCCTTATGATATTGCCGAAGTTAAAGCTGCGCAAGTGCGTAAAATGGCTAAAGAAAAACAATATCCCTTGCGTGCAATTTTAGAAAAAATATAAGAGTAAAGAAATGTTTGAAATCAGTAAAGAATTAAATCTTGTTTTGCAAAACGCACAAAAAGAAGCGAAAACTAGAGGACACGAGTATTTAACGCTAGAACATATCTTTAAGGCACTTTTGGAAAATCCAAAAATTATCAAGGCTTTGCAGGAATGCGGTGGAAATGTTGCGCTAATGAAGGAACAAGTGGAACACTATTTGAAGCAGTTTTTGCAGTCTTATGCGCTAGAAGATTCAGCGATTCCGCAGGAAACTCTAGCGGTTACGCGTGTTATTGAGATTATGATAGGACATGTAAGAGGCTCGCAAAGACAACAAGCGCAAGTGAGTGATTTGCTTGCGGCTATTTTAGAGGAAGAAAAGGCATTTTGCACGCAGATTCTAAACGCACAGGGTATCACACGTTTAAATATTTTAGAGTATATTACGGAAAATCAAGATAACTTCGCTGGTGAGACATTTTCACATCATTCATTTGATGAAGATAAAAGTGAGGATAAAAAGGAATCCGCACTAGAGAAATACTGCACAAATCTTACAAAAGAGGCAAAAGAGGGCAAGATTGATCCCGTTGTTGGCAGGGAATTAGAGATTCGCCGCTGCTTTGAGATTCTGCTTAGAAAGAAAAAGAATAATCCGCTTTTGGTGGGAGAACCCGGAGTAGGTAAAACAGCGGTTGCAGAGGGATTAGCTCTAAAAATTGCACAAGAGGACAGCCCTCTAAGTAGCAATGAAATTTATATGCTGAATATGGGCGCACTTGTGGCAGGGACGAAATATCGCGGGGATTTTGAGAAGCGTATTAAAACATTAAGCGATGAAGTGTTGGAGCGAGGCAATGTGATTTTATTTATTGATGAGATTCATATGCTAATTGGTGCGGGAGCTACAAATAGTGGCAGTATGGACGCGAGTAACTTGCTAAAGCCAATGCTTGGGAGTGGGAAGTTGCGTTGTATTGGAGCAAGCACCTATGCAGAGTATCGCACCTTTTTAGACAAAGATAAAGCACTCTCCCGCCGCTTTGCTAAAGTAGAAGTAAAAGAACCTAGCAAGGAGGAGAGTGTTTTAATCCTAAAAGGAATCAAGAAATACTACGAACAACACCACAATGTGCATTACAGCGATGAAGCCATTGCGCTGATGGTAGAACTCTCAACGCGCTATCTGCACGAGCGATTCTTACCGGATAAAGCCATTGATATAATGGACGAAGTGGGTGCAAGTTACAAGCTAGACAATAAAAGCGGAAAAGTCAGTCTGCAAAGTATTAAGCAAATGGTAGCAAAAATGGCTAAGATTCCAGAGATTGAGGCAACAAAAGATGATAAAAGTCTGCTAAAAAACTTAGAAAAGCATTTAAAAAGCAGAATCTTTGGGCAAGATAGCGCGATTAGCGAAGTTGTGAATGCATTAAAACGCAATAAAGCAGGGCTTGGCGCACCCAATAAACCCATTGGTTCTTTTCTCTTTAGTGGTCCAAGTGGCGTAGGAAAGACAGAGTTAGCAAAAGAGATTGCAAAATCTTTAGGCATTAACTTTGAACGTATAGATATGAGTGAGTATATGGAGAGAATCTCTAGCTCCCAACTTATCGGTGCTTCTGCAGGATATGTGGGATACGAAAAAGGTGGAATCCTAACCGAGATGATTAAGAAAAATCCGCACACTCTGCTACTATTAGACGAGGTAGAAAAGGCGCACCCCGATGTGCTGAATATCTTTTTGCAGGTAATGGATTATGGAAAATTAACGGATAATAATGGGCAAAGCGTAGATTTCTCCTCTGTGATTTTAATTTTAACTTCCAATGTGGGTTCTAAGGAAGCCCCCGTGCTTGGCTTCAAACAAGATACTTCCTTGCGTTTTTCTAGTGCCATTAAGGATCATTTCTCACCAGAATTTAGGAATCGCTTAGATGCCATTATCGCCTTTAATCCGCTAAGCCCAAAAGAGATTCTACAAATTGTAGATAAAAACATTGCGGATTTAAATGCACAAATTGCGCCAAAGGGTGTGGAAATTGTTTTAGAAAAAAGTGCGCGGGAGCATTTAGCGCAAACTGGCTTTAGTGCAGAGCTTGGAGCGCGTCCTCTTGCGCTTGTGATTCAAAAAGAAATCAAAAATGCTTTGAGCGATTTAATGCTTTTTGGTGCGCTTAGTAAGGGTGGAATCGTGCGTTTTGCCTACACAAAAGAGAAATTTACCTACAAGGTGGAATCCCAAAAGATAAAACTTGCAGATTCTAAAGATTCTAAGCCCCAAGCGCAAAAAACACACAAAACACCCAAAAATTTAAAGAATCAAGGCGATTTTAAAGAAAAAACAAAAGCTCAAACAAAGGCAAAAAATGCCTGATTTATCGTGGGATTTGGAAGCGCATATTGCCGCAGTGTATCGTAGAAGTGGGTATTTACACGGAATCACAGAGGCAGAGCTTAGCGCAAAACCTTTAGAATCTTTCGTGGGATTAAAAAAGGAGATTGCGCTTCTTTGTGCAAATACAGAGGCTTTTTTGCATCAAGGTTTAGGTGTGAATGTGTTGCTTTGGGGAGCAAGAGGGAGTGGCAAGAGTTCTCTTATTCTTGCTTTGCTTTTGCGATACCATAAAGAGAATTTAAGAATCTTGCAAATCAATAAGGAATTTTTAGAGATTCTGCCCGAAATTTTTGATGCTTTACGCACGAAAGCTTATGCATTCATTATTTTTTGTGATGACTTGAGTTTTGAGAATGATGAGAAAAGTTACAAAGGTTTAAAGAGTGTGTTGGAGGGTGGATTGGAATCGCAGCCTAACAATATTAGAATCTATGCGACAAGCAATCGGCGGCATTTGTTGCCGGAATTTCACGATGAAAACGAGATTTTTGGGTATGAGGGCAATGAGGATAAAATTGCCCTAAGCGATAGATTTCCTCTTTGTATTGGATTCTATGCGCACGGAAGCAGTGAGTATTTAGAGGTATTAAAGCAGTATTTTCTACAAAATCAAGCATTACCACAGAATTGGGAGAGGATTTGCCAAAAGGCAATGCAATACGCGGGGCAAAAAGGAACGCGCAATCCTCGCACTGCCGCTCAATTTTACGCGCTGTATCAAAGTGGCTTGATGGATTATTTATAAAAGGAGAGAGAATGATTAGAAAATGTTTATTCCCAGCTGCAGGTTATGGCACACGATTTTTACCAGCTTCCAAAGCGATTCCAAAGGAAATGTTACCCATTGTGAATCGCCCATTGATTCAATATGGCGTAGAAGAGGCAATGGAAGCTGGAATCTTTAATATGGCGATTGTTACAGGGCGCGGAAAAAGGGCGTTAGAAGATCATTTTGATATTGGTTTTGAGCTAGAATCTCAACTCAAAGGCACAAGCAAAGAGAATCTCTTAAAAGACATTCGTCATATTTTAGAGACTTGCAACTTTTCTTACACGCGTCAAATGGAGATGAAAGGCTTAGGACACGCAATTATGTGTGGGGAAAATCTCATCGGTAATGAGCCTTTCGCAGTAATTTTGAGTGATGATTTATGTGATAATGCGGGGGAGGGCGTGTTAAGCCAAATGTGTAAAATCTATGCAAAATATCGTTGCTCCATTGTTGCAGTAGAGGAAGTCGCACAAGAGGAAGTGAGCAAATATGGGATGATTGCGGGACGCAACATTGATGAGAATGTATTTGTGATTGATAATATGATTGAAAAGCCAAGCATAGAGGAAGCTCCGAGTAATTTAGCCATCATTGGACGCTATATCTTAACACCGGATATTTTTGAGATTCTACGCCAAACAAAACCCGGCAAAAATGGGGAGATTCAAATCACAGACGCACTTTTGGAACAATGCAAAAAAGGAATGGTGCTTGGGTATAAATTCAAAGGAACGCGCTATGATTGCGGAAGTGTAGATGGGTTTGTGAAAGCAACCAATGTGTTTTATGAGAAATTAAAAGCGACAAATCGCAATGTATAATCTTACTTTTCATTTGTTTATCTTTTTGCTAATTAGCCTTTTAATGGCGCCCTTTTTTGTGCTAAGCATTGCATTTATTGTGTATGAATATATCCAAAAATATCTTGCACTCATTCATGGGCGTGAGCAGAAATTTAAAAATATCAATTATCTCATTGAGATTTTTAAAGATCAAGCATCTAGCCACGAGCTGTTAGAGGAAGCTTTAGAAGCTTTTAATACGCATTTTTTGCATTTTAATAATGTCACAAAGGATAGCAAGGAATATCAAGAATGTTTGGATTTTATTGGAGCATTTGCGTGGTGTCCGAATATGGATATTGACCGCGTTGTTAATTATCGGGAGGAGATTGTAAAAGCGAATCCAAATTATAAAAAAGAAATAGAAACGGTGATTGGTTCAGCATTAAAGAATCGCGAAGATAAAAAAGGTAAAAAGAAATAAATATTAAAAATAGGGAGGCAAAATGGATTATCTAGCATTACAAGGCGGTGTGCGATTAAATGGAGCAATTAACATTGCAGGGGCAAAAAATTCTGCTTTGCCCTTGATTGCTTTTACCTTGCTGACTAAAAACAAGATTACACTTGAAAATCTACCCAATGTCGTGGATATTAAAACTTTTTTTAATCTACTAACAATGCTTGGTTGCGAGGTTAGCAAGATAGATAACCATACAACGTGTGTAGAGATTTCTAAACTTAATAGCACAAAAGCCACCTATGAAATTGTGCGCAAAATGCGTGCGTCCATTTTGGTGTTAGGACCGCTTTTGGGGCGATTTGGGCATTGCGAAGTGAGTTTGCCCGGAGGCTGTGCGATTGGTGCTAGACCTGTTGATTTGCACATTAAAGCTTTAGAGAAAATGGGTGCAGAGATTAGGATTGAGGGTGGTTATATTGTTGCAACTGCGAAAAATGGGCTACAAGGTGCAACAATCAATTTTGATAAAATCACGGTTACAGGCACAGAAAATATCCTAATGGCAGCGGCAATGGCAAAGGGTAAAACAACCATTATGAATGCGGCAAAAGAACCCGAAGTCGTGCAACTCTGCGAAGTTTTGCGTGATAGCGGTGTAGAGATTAGTGGAATTGGAAGCGATACGATTGAAGTGTATGGCACAGAGGGAGAAGGATTAGAGATTCCTACAAGCATTAAGGTGATTCCAGACCGCATTGAAGCAGGAACTTATTTATGTGCGGGGGCGATTACAAATTCACAAATTACTCTACATAGTGTTGAACCCAATCACTTGGGCGCAGTGATTGCAAAGCTAGAGGAAATTGGATTCCGCTTGACTTTCAATCAAGATTCCATTACCATTTATCCGACAGAGAAGCGCAATGCCTTTACGCTCTCCACAACAGAATATCCGGGATTCCCCACTGATATGCAAGCGCAGTTTATGGCGTTAGCGACACAATGCGAGGGGAGCAGTATTATTGAGGAAAGGCTTTTTGAGAATCGCTTTATGCATGTAAGCGAGTTGCAAAGAATGGGAGCAAATATCTCTTTGCGCGGAAATACCGCAACGATTGATAGAAGCCATTTGATTGGAGCAGATGTAATGGCGACTGATTTACGCGCCTCTAGCGCATTAGTTCTTGCGGGTTTAATTGCTAAAGGCACGACTAATATTCACAGAATTTATCATTTAGACCGCGGTTATGAGGATTTGGAAGCAAAACTCACAAAACTAGGTGCTAAAATTTCTCGCTTAAAAGAATAGGTGCGTATGGAGATTCCGCATATTCCTGTTTTATTGGAGCAAGTTTTAGTAGCTTAGAATTAGTTTTTTAAAAGGGTAAATTTTGAAAGTTTTAATATATGGTTTTGGCTGGAGTGGAAAGGCTATTTTGGAACTATGTGAAAGTATGGGTTGCGATTGTTGTGTGATTGATGATTCTTTGGATATTTCAAATTTTAATGACACGCGTTTTATTACTTACGAAATGTTAGAAAATAAAATATTAAATGGCAATATTTTTGATTTGTATTGGATTGCAGTGAGTGGCAAACCAGAAATTACATTTAAAATTCAAAATAAGCTTTTATTGTGCGGGGGGGGGGCAAAATTAGCAAGAACAGTATTTGTTCTATAGTATTAGATGGGTATCACAGAAAATATTTAAAAACTATCAAAATCAAATATTCTACAGAAACATTTATTGCAAGTCTATTAGAAAATACGTTTGTATGGAAAGATATTTTAGAAGCATACAAAGAAACAAAGCGGACAAATTTGCAAAAAGATTTTCAGAGATATAAAGCGATCAATACACAATGCGAGGATTTAAGCATTTTTGCAAAGATTTTTAAATATGGGACGCGAAATAGTGCGTTAATGTATTATCCGGGCATTACTCTACCTATTGACTTAAACAAAAAAGATAAAAATTTTTTCTTTAGACACCCTGTCGATTTTCAAGGACTAAAACAAAGAAAGAGACAGATTGTAGCATTGTTTGGACCAAGTACGATACAGGAAAGCTATTATTCAGATGATAGCGAAACGCTAGCTTTTAAGTTGCAAGAGTTAGAAAATGTGCATAAAAATCCCAAAATTATCCTAAACTTTGGAATCACTGGCTTCACTCTTTATGAACAATTTTTGCTTTATTCTTCTTTGATTTATTCATTAAAGCCAGAAATCGTTGTAACGGTTTTCTTTGGTGTCGATATTTTATCGGGAAAAGTTAGTTGTGAAATGTTGCTAGAACAGCATGCAATATTTTATGGAGGAAGTCTATTGGAAAAAGATTATAGGGATATGACACAAAGCGTAGCACCAATGCGTTATCAGTTTTTGCAAACAGAGGAGAAGCCAGTATTAAATAACGATGAAATACTGTTACAAGCTTTGCAGATGCGACTTTCTCAATTTAATGCAATGGTTACAAGCTATGGTGGTAAATTTTATCCAATCTTAAATCCTCTGCTTTTTTGCAAAAAAGAGTGGAGCAAGGAGGAAAAAGAGAGTCATCTTGCAACATTCCAAAATTTTGTAAATATCGGTTATGAAGATGACCTACAAATAACGGAATTGATGAAAACCTTTAAAACAATACCAAGAGATTTTATGCTGTATGATGGTAATGATGCTTTAAGGGATTCCAAAGAAACTTTGTTTTCGGATTTTATTCATTTAACTCCAAAAGGAAATGAAAAATTTGCGCAATACATTAAAAGCCTTGTGTGCTAAATATCTTTTGATTATAATTTCATAAAAAATTTAGGGATTATCAATGGAGATTCCGCATATTCCTGTTTTATTGGAGCAAGTTTTGGAATCCTTTGACGCACCTTTGGTGCAAGAGGGTGGGGTGCTACTTGATTGCACATTGGGCTTTGGCGGACATAGTGAGGCACTTTTAAAAGCTTATCCTAAGTTGCGTATTATTGGCATTGATAGGGATTGTGCTGCGCTAGAGTTTGCAAAGAATCGGTTAAAAAACTTTGGCAAGAGATTTTCTTATCAGCTAGGAAGTTATAGCGCGGTGGCAGCGGAGCTTTTAAAAGATTCAGATTCAAGACAAGAAATAGTTGGAATCCTCGCAGATATTGGC
Organism: Helicobacter sp.; assembly: GCA_022766795.1. Taxonomy (GTDB): domain Bacteria; phylum Campylobacterota; class Campylobacteria; order Campylobacterales; family Helicobacteraceae; genus Helicobacter_D. The sequence goes on along the minus strand of JALEPE010000044.1, from coordinate 21,501 downwards.
GTATCCTCAATGCAGTTTGATAATAAGGAACGTGGATTTTGTTTTGATTCAGAACAATTAGATATGCGAATGAATCAAGCACAGATTTTAAATGCTAAAGAGATTGTCAATACCTATTCTCTTGGTGAGTTGGAGCGGATTTTTAGAGATTTTGGAGAGATTAGAGAGTATAAAAAGTTAGCGCGTTTGATTGTGGAATCAAGAAAAATAGAGAAATTTACAAGCGCAAAAGCCCTAAGCACTCTGATTGCAAAACACTTTAAACACCCCAAGATTCATCCCGCCACACAAGCCTTTCAAGCCTTAAGGATCGCAGTCAATGATGAGCTAGGTGAGTTGGAGCGGTTATTAAAAGCCATAGAGGAGAATCCTTTGCGTAAAGAGGCTAGGGTTTGTATCATTGCATTCCATTCTTTAGAGGATAGAATCGTTAAAATGGCTTTTAGAGAATGGGAGAGGGATTGTATTTGCGATTCCAGTGTAATGCGCTGTGTATGTGGGGGAGGGCATAGGAAAGGGCGGAATCTCTATAAAAAGCCACTTAGCGCAAGTGAAAATGAATTGCAAAGCAATCCGCGCTCACGCAGTGCAAAGCTAAGAGGCTTTGAGTTTGGGGGATAGTATGGAAAGCTTTGAGGATTTGCGCCTAGAGAAAAAAGACAAAATACAAAAGCGCGGTTTTTTGGAAAGATTTTTTAAGAAAGAAAGCAATATTTCTGAAGAAAATTTGGATTTTTTGGAGGAGCGATACCAAAGCACAAAAGAGCAGGATATATCGCAAAACAAGGAATTACAAGAGATTTTAACTCTGCAAAATACGACAGAGCTACAATATACAACCAATGTGTTGGACGAAAATGAGGATTTTAGGTTTATAGAATTACAAAATACAGAATTGACAGGGGTTGCGCCATTTAAGATAGAATCCCAAAATGCAAATGGAGATTCTAACGGCACGAGTTTAGAAACCGATGAAAAAGAGGAAGTGCTAAGTTTGAAATTAAATGCCAATGAGATTCCATTTAAAATGGTGTTAGTGGCGTTTGTGTGTATGGTAGCAGTATTATTGCTTTTTGTGCCAAAGGTTTATATCCGCAGTAATATTTATTATGCAAGCCGCAATATGATTCAATTACAAGCACAAATCGATTCTTTGAGCGAGGAAAATAAGCATATCAAGAAGCAATTAGAGGATATTAAATTTAGGAATCTAACGCACGAATTGGACTTCTAGTAATAGTTTTTCTTTGTATTTTTTCTTAAGATTTGATTACAAAATTGATTTGCGTGAGAAATGGGGTAGAATTGCGCGAAGTTGGTTATAATTGCGCAAAAATTTATCTTATAAGGTAAAAAATGGATTATGATATTATTGTAGTGGGTGGCGGACACGCAGGAATTGAAGCCTCTGTGGTTGCCGCGAAAATGGGCTGCAAAACCCTACTTATCACAATGCTTGTAGAACAAATCGGTGCGGCAAGTTGCAATCCTGCTATGGGTGGGCTTGGCAAAGGGCATTTAATCAAAGAAATTGACGCGCTAGGTGGCGTAATGGGTTATATCACCGATAAAAGCGGAATCCAATTTAGAGTGCTAAACGCCTCAAAAGGTCCTGCAGTGCGAGGAACACGCGCACAAATTGATATGGATAGATACAAAATCATTGCACGTAATCTCTGCTACCACACGCAAAATTTAGAAATTACGCAACAAATCGTAGATTCCCTTTTGCTTAATGAAAGCAAAAATGCGGTGATTGGGCTTAAAACTTCTATTGGTAAAACCTATTATGCTAAAAAAATCGTTTTAACCACAGGCACATTTTTGCGCGGTAAAATCCATATTGGCGAAAGCACTTCTCATAATGGACGTGCGGGTGAGCCACCAGCAATGCAATTAGGAGAGGATTTGCGCACACTTGGGCTTGAAGTTGGGCGGCTAAAAACCGGAACTTGCGCAAGAATCAAAGCAAGTAGTATTAACTTTGCAAGCCTAGAAAAACATTATGGCGATACCCCCGCGCCCTTTTTCAGCAAACAAACACAAAAGGAATTGGGAGAGAATCCCTTTAACCCCACACAACTTCCCTGCTATGTAACTTATACAAACGCCAAAACACACGCTATTATCCGCGCAAACTTTCATCGCGCACCCTTATTTACAGGACAGATTGAGGGCATAGGTCCGCGCTATTGTCCTAGCATTGAGGATAAAGTCAATCGCTTCGCCGATAAAGAAAGGCACCAGCTTTTCTTAGAACCCCAAACTTTAGAGGCAAACGAATATTATATCAATGGTTTAACTAGCTCACTTCCCTTTGATGTGCAAGAGGCAATGATTCATAGCATTGAGGGCTTAGAAAATGCCGAAATTGTGCGTTATGGCTATGCGATTGAATACGATTATGTGAATCCAACCGAGCTAAAGCATACACTAGAGACTAAAAAAATTAAGAATCTCTATTGTGCGGGGCAGATTAATGGCACAACGGGTTATGAGGAAGCGGGAGCGCAAGGAATCTTTGCGGGGATTAATGCGGCATTAAGTGCGCAGAATAAGGAGCAAATCACACTCAAGCGTAATGAAGCATATATTGGCGTAATGGTAGATGATTTGGTAACCAAAGGCACAAAAGAACCCTATCGTATGTTTAGCTCCCGCGCGGAATATCGCCTCCTCTTGCGTGAGGGAAATGCGATTTTTAGGCTTGGGGAATTAGCGCACAATCTAGGCTTAATGGAGGAATCTGATTTTATAGAGTTAATGCGCGACAAACAAGAGATAAAAGAGGGCTTAGAGTGGCTAAACCAAACTCCTATCACACCAACAAATGAGGTTTTGAAGTTTTTGGATTCCATACAAGAGGAAAAAATTAGCGACAAAACAACTTGGGGCGTGATTGTGGGTCGGCGTAGTTTTGATTTGCAAAAATTGCTTAAAATTTGCGCAATTACCAATGCTCCTTTTGCGCACTATTCTACCCGCGCACTAGAGGAGATTTTGGTGGAGGCAAAATACTCTAACTATATCCAAAAGCAGCAAAACCTCATTGACAATATGGACAAAATGCTAAGCATTACAATCCCGCAAGATTTCGTATTTGATGGGATTCCGGGTTTGAGCTTGGAAGTGATTGAAAAACTCAAAAAATTCAACCCCAAAAGTCTTTTTGAAGCAAGTGAGATTAGCGGCGTAACCCCTGCGAGTTTAGAGGTTTTGCAACTTTATATCCATTTGCGTAGTAAATCTTAGCAAATAATGGAATGCGGGGTGATTTTATTTTGGTTTTAATGAGATTGCGCTAAAATGGCGCGGTTTAAAAACTTTATTTTAGGTTGTAAATATGAAAGTATTTAGTTTTCATAAAACGTTATGGCTTGTTGGTGTTATGGTGTTGGGATTCCATAGTTTTGCCTACGCGCAGGAGGAATCGCGTCTTGATGCGTATAATAAATTGCGTAAAGTCATTGGCACGGTGGAAAAATATTATGTGGATGAGCTCACCTTAAATGAGATTGTGGATAAGGCGATTGATGGAATGCTATCAAACCTTGATGCACATTCTGCCTATTTAGATGAGAAAAAATATAATGATTTAAAAATTCAAACAGACGGGCAGTTTGGCGGCATTGGAATTACTATTGCACTAAAAGATAATGCACTAACGATTGTCGCGCCCATTGAAGGCACTCCGGGTGATAAAGCAGGATTGAAAAGCGGGGATATTATTTTAAAAATTGATGATGAAAGCACACTTAGTATGAGTATTGATGATGCGGTGAATAGAATGCGTGGGGAACCTAAAACAAAGGTGCAATTAACCATTGTGCGCAAAAATGAAACAAAGCCGCTTGTGTTTGATATTGTGCGGGATAACATCAAAGTAGAATCCGTATATTCTAAGGCGATTGAAAATACAGATTATGTATTTTTGCGTGTAACTTCTTTTGATAAAAATGTAACCCAGCGCGTTAGTGAGGAGCTTAAAAAGTATAAAAAGATTGACGGAATCGTGCTAGATTTGCGTAACAATCCGGGTGGGCTATTAAACCAAGCGGTTGGTATTAGCGATTTGTTTATTAAAAATGGTATTATTGTGTCTCAAAAGGGTAGAATTAAAGATGAAAATATTGTGTATCGTGCGACAGACAATACACCTTATGCAACGATTCCGCTTGTTGTATTAGTCAATAATGGAAGCGCGAGTGCAAGTGAGATTGTCGCGGGTGCGATTCAAGACAATAAGCGGGGCGTGTTGGTAGGAGAAGGGACATTTGGTAAAGGCAGTGTGCAAGTGATTCTCCCCACAGAGAAAAAGGAAGCGTTGCGCTTAACCATTGCGCGTTATTACCTCCCAAGTGGGCGCACGATTCAAGCAGTGGGTGTAACACCAGATATTGAAGTAGCTCCGGGTGCGGTTCCTGATGAGAATAGTGGATTTAGCATTAAAGAGGCGGATTTGCAAAGGCATTTGCAAGGTGAGTTAGCGAAAGTGGATAAAAAAGAAAAGAAACCGGGCAGCTCTAAAAATACAATCACGCAAAAGCAAGTGTTAGAAGATATCCAACTAAAAAGTGCGATTGATGTGCTAAAAGTGTTTAAAGTTTTATAAAAGGAGAGAATATGCAGCAAAAAGAGATGATGTATGAGGGCAAAGGTAAAAAGCTCTATAAAACCAATGATGAGAATCTAGTTATCTCCCAATTCAAAGACGATTTAACCGCCTTTAATGCAGAGAAAAAGGGAAGTGAGCAAGGCAAAGGAATCCTAAATTGTAAAATTTCTACGGAGATTTTTAAACTTTTGGAAAAAAATGGTGTAAAAACGCATTATGTAGAAACCATAGGCGAGGATTTAATGCTCTGTAAGCTTGTTAAAATCATTCCGATTGAAGTGGTGGTACGCAATGTGGCAACAGGCTCTTTGACAAAGCGATTAGGCATCAAAGAGGGAGAGGCTCTGCCCTTTACGCTTGTGGAGTTTTATTACAAAGATGACGCGCTTGGAGACCCTCTTATTAACGATGAACACGCGCTAATCCTCCAATGCGTTAAATCTGTGGAGGCATTAGAGGAATTGCGCAAAATTGGACGAAAAGTCAATGAAGTTTTAAGAGAATTTTTTGACAAAAAGAATCTCATTTTGGTGGATTTTAAATTGGAATTTGGGGTGGATAAAACAGGCGCGATTCTACTTGCCGATGAAATTACGCCCGATTCTTGCAGATTTTGGGATAAAGAGACAAAAGAAAAATTAGATAAAGACCGATTCAGACAAGATTTAGGCAATGTTAAAATGGCGTATGAAGAGATTTTAAAAAGAATTTTGAGCTAGGAAAAAGAATGAAAGCGGAAGTTATCGTAAGGTTAAAAGAAGGGGTTTTAGACCCGCAGGGCAAAGCGATTCATCACGCTTTAGAATCCTTAGGTTACCAAGGAGTGGAAAGTGTGAAAGTGGGTAAAATTATTACATTAGAAATTGCAGGAAACGATAAAGCGGATATTCAAAAAAAAGTGGAATCTATGTGTGATACACTTTTAGCAAACACCGTGATTGAAGATTATTCCATAAAGATATAACAATGGTTGCGATTCTACAATTCCTAGGCACAAATTGCGAATACGATATGGAATATGCCTTTTCGCTTTTAAAAGCACCAACACAAATTGTGTGGCATAAAGAAACTTCCCTACCCAAAGACACGAAACTCGTTGTGATTCCGGGTGGCTTTAGCTATGGGGATTATTTGCGTAGCGGGGCGATTGCGCGATTCTCGCCCATTATGCAATCTGTCATTGAGTTTGCAAACAATGGTGGATATGTGCTTGGAATCTGCAATGGATTCCAAATATTACTTGAGAGTGGCTTGTTACCCGGGGCAATGAAACGCAATACAAACTTGCATTTTATCTCCAAAACTTGCGCAATTAAAGTCATCAATAATGAGAATATTTTTCTCAAAAAATTCCAAAAAGATGAAGTAGCTAGGATTCCAATCGCCCACGCTGATGGCAACTACTACATTGATACGCAAGGCTTACAACAACTAGAACAAAACGGACAGATTTTATTAGAATATGTTGAGAATCCTAATGGTTCTGTGCGCAATATTGCCGGGATTTGCAATGCGCAAAAAAATGTTTTTGGGCTTATGCCACACCCAGAAAGAGCCGTAGAGAAAGTGCTAGGTGAAGATGTAGGCTTAAAAATGCTAGAAGGATTTTTAGAGATTTTATGAGAAATATCATTGCTATATTTTTAGCCCTAGGTTTGTGTTTTGGAATGAGTGCTTTTGGGGAGACAAGATTATTTCCACAAGCTACGCCGAATCCAGACACTTCAAACCCGGAATTACAGCAGGAGCAAACACCGCAAAATTCACTCCCAAATGCCATTATTGAAAGTGATATAGAATCGCAAAATGTAGAATTACAAAGTAGTGATTCTATACAATACGCCAATAAATCTTTAGTAAAAAATGTATATTTAGAGACGCTAACGCCATTATTGGATATTTTGTATGTGCATCAAGTCGTTGCTTTAGAAGTTAAAATGCTTATATTTTCGGGATATACAACCATTGAAACGGAATTTTTATTTGAAGATAATGCGCTTAAAAATAGTGTTGAAGTGTTAAATCCCAAACAAAATTGGGTGATAAATACTGAAGATTCTAGCTTGAAAAATACTTTTTATTTAAAAATTAATCAAGTGCAATTTGCGATTCCAACTATTAAAGTGAGCGTAAATACCAAAGAAGGCACAGTGAGTGAGACTTTAACAGGACATACAGGACGTGCCATTAAGCTAGACCGCAAGGGTAGTTACGCACAGGTAGTTGCAGAGAGTTTGGAGATTTTGGATACTAAAATTACAAATTATGACGCTAATCATAATCTAGCAGTCTTGCAACTAAAAAGCAAAATGGGGAATTTATTTGACTTTCACCTAAGTGCTTATGCAAAGCAGGGAATTGAGAGTAAAAGCGGGAATTATAAGGAAGCAACTGCATTTTATTATGCTATTGTGCCAAAAGAGCAAAATACGATTAGTTTTGATTATTTTAATACACAAGTGGAGAAATACCAAACTCTGCAAGTGCAAAATATTGCCATTGAAGATCGTGTTAGCACACAAAGCGACATAAAACCTAAAAATAACTATCAATTCTTTAAAATTTCTTTAATGGTATTTTTCGCACTTTTGTTTTTTGGGTTGTATCTTTATAAGCGCAAGATAATTTTTATTATGTTTTTAGTGATTGCGCTTGCATTTTTATTATATTTTGTTACATTAAAGACTTCTGTAATCTTAAAAAGCAATGTGGCGTTACGCATTCAACCGACATTTAATTCTACCATTGTTCTAACCACGCACACGGAGCAAAAGGCAGAAATTTTAGGCAAACGCAATAATTATTATAAGGTAATTTTAGAAGATGAGCATATCGGCTGGGTGGTTAAGAATGACATCAAGGATTAGAGCAATCAGCGCGGTTTTGTATGTTTTAATTGTGATGCCATTTGGAATCTTGATGATGTATTTATTCCAAAATGCACACCGCAAAGTGCGCAGATTCCTCGCTTTAACCTTTTTAAAGTTATTTAGAGTAAAAGTGCAGGTGCAAGGAGAGTTAGACCCAAGCGCACAAATTTTAATTATGAATCATCAAAGTTTTATGGATGTGATTTATTTTGAGGCAATCCACCCCAATAACCTTTGTTGGATTGCAAAAAAAGAGCTTGGGGAAACCTTTCTTTATGGACACGCGCTCAAAGCTCCTAAAATGATACTCATCAATCGCGAAAGTAAAAAGGAGCTTATATATTTGCTAAAAGAAGCAAAAAATCGGCTAGAAAATGGCAGAATGCTTTGTATATTCCCTGAAGGCACAAGAAGCAAGGGTAAGGATAAATTATTACCTTTTAAAAGTGGGGCAAAGTTTTTAGTAGAGCATTTTGGGTTAAAGGTGCAACCTGTGGTATTTGCCAATACGCGTAAATGTTTAAATTTTGAGAAAATGGAATTTTTAAATAGCGTATTTGATGTGCAGTATCTCCCTGCATTTACGCCAAAAGATAATCCTAATTGGTATGAAGATTTAGAGCGAACAATGCAAACGACTTATCAAGCTTTATATGTAACATATCCAAAGGGTAGTGAATGCACGGAAAAATAGTGCGTTATTTAAATAGTAATGGCAGAGGTGTTGTAATTAATGCTTCAAAAATGCTATTTGATTTTACAAAAGAGGCGTGGCACGATAAGAAAGTTATGCCAATGGTGGGAATGTTTGTAGAATTCCGTTGTAATGAATTACACCAAATCACAGATTGTAAAGTATCACGATTTCAAGAGTTTGGTGGCAATACAATGCTTAGCGAAGCAGATTTTTGGTATCACGATACAGATGAGGAGCTAATCACTCTGCAAAGCAACGCGCGTGATGCGATTGTGCAGAAAATTTATAAGAGCACAGATTATATGAAGCTTACAAATATTCCTCTAGATATTAAGCTTGTTGATGCAATGAAAGACTATTTTCATCAAGAGTTTTTAGCTATTTCATTTTTAAACGATTTGCCCTTTTTTGATAATGGAGTAAGCTTTGATTACACGCATTTAAGGCGTTTTAGTGTTAAGGCATTGGATAATTTATTGTTTAATGATAAAACGATTGCTAAAGATGATTTTATAGAGGAGCTCGGTGTGATTACGCGTTTGGAATCCTCATTTCAAGATTTTGCAAAATATATCAATGTGAATTTAAAGCAGATGTTTTTAGATGCGTTTTTAAAGAAGCAATGTCATTATCAAGCTTTGGTGGTTGCAGTCAATAATGCTCAAGATAGTAAGAATTTAGCAGAAAAACGTATTCATTCTTTAACGAGTGATATTGCATTATTTGAGCGTAGAATCGGAGCAAATTTAGATGTGGATAAAAATACGCAAAAGTTAGAGCGTGCGCAAAAAGAATTGGAACAAATGCAAAAAGAGAATGCGTATTATTCAGCACTTTTTACCCGTTTATCACAGATAAAGACAAAGTTTGAAGTGGGCTATTTTAAGACTTTTAGCGAAATGTATCATAAAATTTATATGCGGATTTATAAAAAAGTCAAAAGTGGCTTGGATATTTGTATGACGATTTTAGATAATAAAATTTATCAAAAGAGTGTTCAATCTGTTGCATTTTCTAAAAACTTTTTTAAGATTCCAGAAAATGACCGCGTTCCCAATATGCTGTATTTTGCCGAACGTTATTTGGGACCTTTAAATAAAGAACGTTTAAACGAAAAAGATGCACTCTTGTATCACTATATCAAGAAAATAAGCACAGAATATAGAAAAAATTTCTTAATCATTTCCACCAATGAAAAGCGTGCAACAGAATTTAAAATAAAAATTCTAAGCCAAAATAAATTTAGTGTTGTGAAAACTGCTAATAAGAATACGATTTATTTTGCGCTTGTGAATGAAATGAGTTTTATCTCAATCTATATTGATGCAGATTTTGTTTGGAAAAGTCCCAATGAGCTGATTAAAGAAACAAAGGCGCTTAAGATTAATGCAAATGCAAAATTTGCGATTCTGCCTAGTGCAGTCAAAGAAAATCGCTTTGGCTTTGCAGAGTAGCATTTGGGGTATTTTAGTGCTATAATCACATATTAAATTCACATAAAGCAATAGGAATGGAAAAAAATCAAAAAACAAAAAAACAATCTTATGATTCTTCGGCGCAGGATTCTTGGAGTAATGGCTTTGAATGCTTTGGCTTTAAAAAAAATATTTTAAGAGGCATTAAGGAAGCCGGTTTTACCGAGCCTAGTCCGATTCAGCAAGAAGCGATTCCGCTTATTTTAGATGGCTTAGATGTTATTGCACAAGCCCAAACAGGCACGGGCAAAACCGCCGCTTTTGGCTTACCTTTAATTAATAATTTGCAACACAATGGTGAAATTGAAGTTTTAGTCATTACGCCTACGCGAGAATTAGCAATGCAAGTGGGTGATGAAATCTTTAAATTAGGCAAATACAGCAAAGTCAAAACCGTTTCACTCTTTGGTGGGCAACCGATTCGCCGCCAACTTGAATTGCTAGAAAAACACCCTCAAATCATCATCGCAACGCCCGGTCGTCTGCTAGATCACTTAAGGAATGAGAGGCTTAAAAACTTCTCTCCGAATGTTGTTGTGCTTGATGAATCCGATGAAATGCTAGATATGGGATTCTTAGATGATATTGAAGAGATTTTTACCTACCTCTCTAACACCCGACAAACTCTATTGTTTTCGGCAACGATGCCCATTCCCATTAAGCATTTAGCGCAAAAGATTCTTAACAATCCAAAACTCATCAAAGTAACTCCAGAGGACGCTACAAATCAAGATATTTCCCAAAGATACTATATCATCAATGAAAGTGAGCGCGAGGACGCCATTGTGCGCCTCATTGATAGCGAAATGCCAAATAAAGCCATCATCTTTACGCGAATGAAAAAGGAAGCGGATATTCTCTCTGAACGCCTCTTAGCGCGTGGATATAAAGCAGGTGCTTTACACGGAGATATGGAGCAAAGAGAACGTTTAAAATCCATCAACGCTTTTAAGGATTCTAGTATTAACATTCTTGTAGCCACAGACATTGCCGCAAGAGGGCTTGATATTAGCGGAGTTAGCCACGTCTTTAACTTCCATATTCCGCTAAATCCAGAATCCTATGTGCATAGAATCGGCAGAACCGGTAGAGCAGGAAAAAAAGGCATAGCCATTACGCTCGCCACGCCTTTAGAGTTTAAAGAAATTAGAAGAATCAAAGAAAACACAAAGGCAAGTATTGAACTCTACGAGATTCCAAACATTCAAGATACAATGGACAAGCAAGATTCCAACCTGCTAGATAGAATCCTAAAACACGCCATCAGTGATGATGCGTTGCGTGTATATGAGCAAATACGCGGAAATGCTGATATGACACAACTTGTGTGTAAATTACTCTCAATGGTGTTGCAAGATTCTAAAGTGTTAGGACCCAATAAAATCGGATTAAACAAAAAGGATTTGAACCAACTGCAACTGCAATTAGAAGATACACAGAATAGAAGTGGCAGAAAACATAGCAGAAGCGGTAACGAGAGAGATTCCAAGAAGCCCCAAAGAAACTTTAGGGATTCTAAAAAAGAATCACGCAAAGGCAACTTTAAAGAGGAATCTAAAAGAAACGGTAAAAGGAATCCCAAAGAAAGCACCAAAAAGGGTGCAAAAAATGCAAAGCCCAATACACAAAAAGCGCAATCTAAGCAACAAAGGAAGCGATAATGGAATTCCAACCCTATCCTTTTGAAAAACTCCAAGCCCTCATTCAAGATATTCCACAAAAAGAAGGTCGCATTTCTCTCACGATTGGTGAGCCACAATTCCCCACACCAAAGTGTATTTGTGATGCCTTAAAGCAGAATGTGGAATCCTTAAATAAATATCCTAAAACCGCGGGAGAGGACTTCTTAAAAACTGCAATGCTTGGCTTTATCCAACGCCGCTTCAATGTAGAATTACAACCCAATGAATTAATCCCAACTTTTGGCACACGTGAAGTGCTGTTTAATTTCCCGCAGTTTTATTTGTTTGATAAAGCAAATCCTACCCTAGCGCACCCTAATCCATTTTATCAAATCTATGAGGGAGCAGCCATTGCTGCAAGGGCAAAGAGTATTTATATGAATTTGGATTCCACAAACGCCTTTAAACCCAAACTCACAGAGGAACAAATGCGAGAATGTGATTTGGTGATTCTAAACTCTCCAAACAATCCCACAGGTGCTACTTTAAGCCTTGAGGAGTTAAAGTATTGGGTGGAATGCGCATTGGAATTTGGATTCTTGCTCCTAAATGATGAGTGTTATAGTGAAATTTATAGTGATTCTAAGCCGCATTCTATCCTAGAAGCAAGTGTCGCGGTAGGTAATACGAGCTTTAAAAATATTCTAGCCCTTAATTCTATCTCCAAACGCTCCTCCGCTCCGGGTTTAAGAAGTGGATTTATTGCGGGGGATTCCACCATTTTAAAGCCTTATTTGCAATACCGCACCTATATAGGCTGTGCCTCTCCCTTGCCTTTGCAAAAAGCCGCAAGTGTCGCGTGGAGTGAGGATACACACGCAGAACATTCACGCACACAATATGCGAAAAACTTACAATTAGCCGCAGAAATTCTAAGAAAAAAAATCCCAAATTTACGGATTCCACAGGATACTTTTTATGTGTGGCTACCTGTAACCAACGATTTAGAATGGACAAAAACCTTACTGCAAAATGAAAACATTTTAGTGTTACCCGGCAGTTTTCTCTCAAGAGAAAAAAACGGAGAGAATCCCGGCAATAACTTTGTGCGCTTAGCTTTGGTTTATGAAGAATCCATTATCCAAGATGCACTTTTAAGGTTGCAAAAATGGCTTTAGATAAAAAAATCCATTTTATCGGTATTGGCGGGATTGGAATCTCTGCTCTTGCAAAATTCTTACTTGCACAAGGCGCAAAAGTAAGCGGTTCAGATGTTGCAGAGGGTTGTATTACAAAAGAATTAAAGACTATGGGGATTAAAGTGAGCATTCCTCACGCAAAAGAAGCCATTTGCGGACAAGATTTAGTCATTCACTCTGCAATCATCAAGCCCGACAACATTGAAGTGCAAGAAGCCCATAAGCAAGGGATTCCTGTGCTTTCTCGCAAAGAATCCCTCAAGATGATTCTAGGGGACAAAGAAGTCTTTGCAGTTGCGGGAGCGCACGGCAAAAGCACGACTACTGCAATCTTAAGTGCAATCTTAAAAGACGCAAGTGCGCTCATTGGCGCAGAGAGCAAAGAGTTTCACTCTAACACACGCGCGCTAAGCGGGAATCTTGTGGTGTTTGAAGCCGATGAATCTGACAAGAGTTTTTTGGAATGTAATCCTACTTGCGCAATTGTTACCAATGCAGAACCTGAGCATATGGAAACTTATGCCTACGACTTAGCGCAATTTCACAAAGCCTATGAAGATTTTTTACGATTATCTAAAATCTGTGTCATTAATGCAGAGGATTCCTTTTTGAGCTCCTTAGGGGATTTAGGTAATACTTGTATCCGATTCTATCCCGGCAAAGATTTAAGTGAAATTTCTTATTTGGTAGAAAATGGAATCCCAAAAACTCAATTCCGCCTTCGTTGCGAGGGAAAGGATTATGGCAAATTTAGCGTGTATGGTTTGGGGGAGCATATCGCGATTGACGCTTCTTTGGCGATTCTTGCAGCCGCGCAGATTTTACCTTTAAATACAATTCAAAACAATATACAAGACTATTGTGGAATCAAGAAGCGATTTGATATTTTATCCTATGATAAGTGTGTGATTATTGATGATTACGCACACCACCCCACAGAAATCACCGCAACCTTAAAATCCCTCAAAAAATACCAAGAATTAACTTGTATCAAGCCACTCACTGCTATTTGGCAACCGCATAAATACTCACGCATTGCAGATAACTTGCAAGGATTCATAGATTGTTTTGAGGGCGTAGATAAGTTAATTATTTTGCCCGTATATGCGGTGGGAGAAAGCGCAATCCCAATAGATTTTCAAAAGCTTTTCGCTAAATACCAACCCATTTTTGCAGATTCTATCGTGCGTCAAGAAAACACTTTGCTCCTTATGAAAGAACATCAAACCATAGGGCGTTTGGAGAATGGAATCGTTGTTGGATTTAATGCAGGTAATCTTACCTACGCATTAAGAGGGGGAATCTAAATGGTGCGCTTTTGGATTCTTTTTATCTTAATTGTTGCGCTTTTAGCCTTTCTAGCGCAAATCCTTTCCAAATTTAATGTTATCCAGCGCAAAACGCGTATTTATTTTGGCATTTTGTTGCTTGTAATTGCCGCAAGTATTGGAATCTTTACCTTTTTTCAAGATAAAAAAGAAGACAAGATTAACGATTTAGCGCAATTATTCTTGCAAGGCAAAGATTTAATCTGTCAAGTTGGCACGCAAAGCATTGAAGCAAATCGCACGACTTTTAATTTTATCAGCGGCACTCTCACCCTTATGGGAAAAGAACAAAGTGATTATTATCACAAAACAATTCCACTCAAAGCCTGTAAGCTAAAAGATGACACAAAATCTCATTAAACAACTAGATTTAGAAGACTTTTTAAGGACTTTTGAAAGCTTTTTGGCACGACCAAAAGACTTATTCTTGCAAGGGGATAGTAAAATCCACTTGCGTTACATTCAAGCCTTAGAATCGGTGCTTTTTACTCCTCCAAAATCCATTCAAAATTTAGATTCCGCTCTTGCGCTTTTAAAAAAGTTTGGCTATTTAAAACTAGATGAAATCTTTGAATTTGTAAAGATTATCCGCTATTTTAACTATTTTAAAAGCCTAAAATGCGAAGGAATCTTAGGGGAATGGTTGAATCAAATTATAATCCCCGAAGCAATCTTGGAGATTTCAAAATCTTTTTTAGAAAATGGAAATTTAAAAGAGGGAATCTATTTAGAGTTAGATTCCATTAATGCAGGAATGGAGCGAACCAAAAGAGAAATCTCACAAGTCCTAAGCCAAATCCTTAACCAAAATAAACTAAACTCCTATTTGGTGGATAGGCAAATCCATTTAATCAATGATGAGGAATGTTTGTTGTTAAAAGCGGGATTCCACCATATTTTAAAAGGGCAAATCCTAAACCGCTCCGCCACAGGATTCTTTTATGTGTTGCCCCAAAGCATTGCAAATCTCAAGGATAAATACAATGAGCTAAATAACAAGAAAGAGGAGCAGCTTTTCAATATCTCGCGTGAAATTTCTAGCACTTTTACTAAACATTTTCTCTTTTTAAACTTTATTAATAAAGAATTTGACCGCTTGGACAATTACCAAGCAAGGCTATTTTTTGCGCGTTCCTATGACTTGGAATTTCTCACTCCCAAAACAAACGATTCCTCCATTATCTTAAATGAGTTCCGCCACCCTGCATTAAAGAATCCAAAGTCCATTACCCTAGCCTTTAAAGAACAAGTCCTAATGATAACCGGTGTGAATGCGGGTGGTAAAACAATGCTTTTAAAATCCATTTTAAGTGCAGTATTTCTCTCTAAGCATCTAATTCCGCTTCCAATTAACGCGCACAAATCTAGCATTGGCAACTTCAAACACTTAAACCTCATCTTAGAAGACCCGCAAAATAGCAAAAATGACATCTCCACCTTTGGTGGCAGAATGCTGCAATTTAGCCAAATCTTAAGAGAAAAAGAGGGAATTATTGGCATAGATGAAATAGAGTTAGGCACAGACAGCGATGAAGCTGCGAGTCTATTTAAGGTTCTACTAGAAAACCTTATGCAAAAAGGCAATAAAATCATCATCACAACACACCATAAGCGTCTTGCCGCATTGATGGCTGGAGATTCTCGTGTGCAGCTGCTTGCCGCTTTATTTGATGAGGAACGCGAAATGCCGACTTTCAAATTTCTTAGTGGAACGATTGGAAAAAGCTATGCCTTTGAAACCGCCTTGCGTTATGGAATCCCAAAATCACTTATTAATGAGGCAAAAATCCTTTATGGTGAGGACAAAGAGAAACTCAATACATTGATTGAAAATTCCTCAAGATTAGAAATGAAACTGCAAAATGAAATTTCAAAAGCAGAGGAAAAAAGTGCGCATTTAGAACAAAAAATTATTCATTTACAAGACAAAGAATCGGAGTTAGAAAGAGCATTTTTAAAATCTAAAAACGAGCTAGAATCCGCCTATGCAGAAGCGATTAATGCAGCCAAAAAAGCAATCAAAGAGCAATCGCCCCAAAACATTCATCGCCAAATCAGCCTAGCAAACAAACTTTTAAACGAGGCGAGAAACACAAACCATCAAGAGCCACAAAACCAACAAGAAACAAGAGTCTTTACAATCAATGAGCGCATTAAATACCGCAATCATCGCGGAATCATTTTAAATTTAAACAAAAACAAGGCACTCATTCAGCTAGAAGATGGAATCAAACTACAAGTCTCCACAAAAGAAATCAAGCATTATGGTAATTTGCCGACACCTCCTCAAACAAAAATCCAAATTCAAACCCCGCAAAATGCTAATGTTGTGCTTGATTTGCACGGATTAAGGGCTGATGAAGCAATAGAAAAATTAGAAGTGTTTATCTCCAATAGCCTCATTGCGGGATTTGATGAAGTGTTAATCTATCACGGAATCGGCACAGGGAGACTATCATCAATCGTTCGGGATTTTTTAAAATCCCACCCAAAAGTGGTGGATTTCACAGACGCCCCCGCAAAAATGGGTGGTTTTGGCGCAAAAATCGTCAAACTCTAGAGATTTTTTTAAGATTGTCTTTGATTCTTTGAATTTCTAGTTTATACTATATTTTATATTGGGAGAATGGTATGCAAAAGCCTAAAAATAGTGATTCCAAGCGGAATCTTAATGCTTCTAAAGCCATAGAATACGACATTGTTAAATATCAATTTTCTCAATTTTGTAAGCACAATACGCAAGCCATCGCACTGATATTAAAAGCTCTTTTAAAGGGCGAGAAAGCGTATCAAAATCCAAGTGCTAGTGATTCTAAGAATATTCCATTAAGAAAAAATATGACAAAAATAGAATCAAAGAATCCAAAACCAAAAGCAGAATCTAAAACGCTAGAAATTCCAAAGACTAGATTGCCAAAGGATTTTGAGATTTAAAACCTAACTCTTGACAAAGAAAAGTGAAAGAAGTATAATTGCACTTCTTTATTAAGTCGGGGCGTAGCGCAGTCTGGTTAGCGCACTTGGTTTGGGACCAAGGGGTCGAAGGTTCGAATCCTTTCGCCCCGACCATTTTCCTTGTAATTTTTATATGGTGGGCGTAGCTCAGTCGGTTAGAGCATCAGATTGTGGTCCTGAGGGTCGTGGGTTCGATTCCCATCGCCCACCCCATATTTGCAAACCTTAAATAACATTAAATCCTTTAAAAATCTTTTGTGGTACTTACTTTTTAAAAACGATAAGAATCTTTTATTTTTATTAAAATAACTGATATTATGACATAGGATTATTAACTTACAATATTGAAAATTTAAGGATTCTATAATGACAATCAATAGCGTCAATGCAAATTATCCACCAAGTATGCAAAACACCCAAAAAGAGCAAAAGGAAAATGCTGATAATCCACAAGAATCACAACAAAACAATGTTTTGAATAATGTATCCAATAACGCGCAAAACGATAAATCAAACAATCCACAAAGCACAACAAAAGAAATGTCAGCCTTTCAAATGAATATATTTGAATCTGTCAAATAAGCCTTTGGTTTTGGCATAGATAGTGAGGGATTCTTTACTAGTGATTTAAACCAAGCAGCAGGGATTCCAGAGAGGATTAAAATACACGTTATTCTTGGTGTGAAATATCATCTATCATTGGCAGTTACAATAATATAGATTTAGTCGGAAGTGTGAGAAACTTTTATCAAGAGTTTTCTAAACTTTCAGAACAGGAAAAAGATAATATCGTCAATAAAACAAAAGAAATAAAATATTTTTTAGAGAATGGGACACAATACTCACTTTATGATACTCTACTAGAGAGATTTGCAAATGGCGAGGGTGGCTTGAATGAGAGTGGGAAACTAGAGGCTTTTATAGAAATGAATCCTGATTTAATGGTGGGAGAAAAAACAATTTATCTGCTTACTCAAGAGGGCGGGGCGTATGCACAATATATTGAGGAAAACGATAATTGGATATTTATGAATACCTTCGATAGAGGCAAAGCAGGACAACTTCTGCGCACAAGTGCTAAAGATATGAGCCCAGAGGAATTTGGCAAACAATGGGCGGAATTACGCAAAGAATATCAAGAGAAATATAATGCACGACAAGAGCAATTCAGAAAATAAAATGAGGAGATTGAGGAATACAATAAGAATCTTAGGGAGCAGAAAAGCAAAAATAAATTTAAACCAATCCAAGCAACAAGTAAAAGCGAAACTTATCAAGATACAAGCTTTTTAAACACTTTAGACTTTATTAAAAGTCAGCAGAAGTTAGAGCAACTTGCGATTCTCTTTAAACAAAAAAACAAAGGTGGATTAGATATGCAAGATTTAAAGGATTTCTTCGCTTTTAGGCGACTAGATAGAGAGGTTTAAAGAGCTTTTATTTTGTATTAATCTTTATTCCGACAATATTATAAGAATGAAACATAAGGAGAGTAATGCAACAAACAATTTATTTAGCAGGTGGCTGTTTTTGGGGAGTGCAGGGCTATTTTGATCAACTAAAGGGCGTGATAGAATCGCAGGTGGGTTATGCAAACTCTCAAGTAGAATCCCCGACTTATGAACAAGTTTGCAGTGGCGCAACAAACGCGGTAGAGACACTTAAGCTTACATTTGATGAGAAAATATTGAGTTTAGAGGAAGTCTTGGCGCGATTCTTTAGTGTGATTGACCCTTTTGCGCTCAATTATCAAGGGAATGATATTGGCACACAATACCGCAGCGGCATTTATACGCAGGATTCTAAAATGTTAGAGGCGATTCAAAAGTTTGTGGAATCCTATCAAAAAAAGCTACCCCGAACGATTGTTACAGAAGTGGGAGAGTTAAACAACTTCTATGTAGCAGAATCCTATCATCAAAAATATCTTATGAAAAATCCGCAAGGGTATTGCCATATTGACTTGAGTGCTGCATTGCGCCCTTTGTCTTTGAAGTTTTAATTATTTTTTCTTAGATTGCCAATAAAGATAAACTGCGATTCCTATGCACACGCACAAGACTAGCACAAGGGTAATAATATGTAAATATTCCTTTAGCGATTCTTCGTTTTGCCCTAAAAAATAACCAAGTGTTGCAAGAATAATCACCCAAATACCCGCACCCAAGCTTGTGTAAAAGCAAAAGAGTGGTAACTGCATTCTCCCAATTCCCGCAGGTAAGGAGATGTATTGTCTAACGACTGGAATCAAGCGTCCGCTAAAGGTAGAGATATGCCCGTGCTTGGCAAAGAAATTTTCCATTTTTATCATCGTTTTTTCATCAAACAATACATATTTACCCCATTTTAGTAGCAATTCTCTCCCAAATACAAGTGCTAGATAGTAGTTTAAAAGTGCGCCGCAAAGTGAGCCTAAGATTCCACAAAGAATCGCAAGAAAAAAATTCATTTTGCCAAGATGTGCTAAATATCCCGCAGGAATCATCACAACCTCGCTAGGAAAGGGAATAAAGCTACTTTCTAAAAACATTAAAAAAAAGATTCCAAAGTATCCAAAAGCCTCAATGGATTGCACCAAAAATTCAATAATTACCTGCAAAATTTCCTCACAAAATGCAAAATTAAACGATATTATAACTAAATATAGGCTATAATCCTAAAATTTTTACTTTAGCGAGGGAGCGAGTGGCAAAAAAACTAAGATGCCCGCCGTGTGAGTGTCCTAAAGGTGTTGCGCTTTGGCTTGGCACTTATGGGGATATGGTTACATTGATTCTCACCTTTTTTATTTTGTTGCTTTCTATGGCGACTTTTGATACGCAGAAAATTGCGCAAGCAGTAGGTTCGCTAGAAGGTTCGCTTGCGGTTTTGGAAAAGGGGTCTCAATCGCAAATTAATCCTCCTGCACCTATTAAAGCAACTCCTATTGATACGCAAGTAGAAATGGAAAATGTAGTCAATATTTTTGGAAGTTTAGTAACAGATTACAATGAAGTGAATCGTATTTCAAATGGTCCTGCTGTGGAATTAGAGGAATCCGAAAAAGGCGTGATTATTAGAATCCCAGAAGCGTTATTGTTTGAAAGTGGAAGCGCGGAACTAAGCAACCCTAGCGGAATCGCATTTGTGAAGCGCATTGCTTTAGAATTACAAAGGTTGCCTAAAGAAGTCCTTATTAAAGCGATTGGGCATACAGATAATGTGCCTATTAGAGAGGGTTCTATGTTTGCAGATAATTTGGAACTTTCTGTAGCGCGTGGAATTAATATTGCTGATTTGTTAATGCGACAAGGCTTGGATAAAAGCCGAGTTTTAGGCGGGGGTGAGGGAGAGTTTTCGCCTGTTGCAAACAATGATATTCCGTCAATGCGCGAAAAAAATCGTCGCGTAGATTTGTATGTGTATAGTATTGGTGAGGATTTATCAGGAATGATTGGAGATATTGGGAGGGAGCAGTAATGGCGAAAGCGGAATCGCAAAGCACGCCCAATACGATTGATTTGCTTTTTGAAGGCGTGATTAAATTTAAAGAGGAAAATTTTTTAGCTTATAAAGAATTGTTTGAGAATCTCAAAGAAGGGCAGAATCCCCACACACTTTTTGTGGGCTGTGCGGATTCGCGTGTTGTGCCAAATCTCATTACAAATACTTTGCCCGGTGAGCTTTTTGTTGTGCGCAATATCGCAAATATTGTTCCGCCTTATCGGGAAGCAGAGGAGTATTTAGCAACAACTTCCGCGATTGAATATGCTTTGGAGGAATTAAAAGTAGAGAATATTATCATCTGTGGGCATTCTCATTGTGGGGGTTGTGCGGCATTGTATGAGGAATCGCATTTTGTGAATATGCCCAATGTTAAAAATTGGCTAAGACTCATTGAGCCTGTGAAAAAACAAGTTTTAGCCCTCAATCCAAAAACAACTGCTATGCGTGCGTATTTAACGGAGCAGATTAATATTGAGCGTCAAATTATGAATCTCTTTACCTACCCAAAGGTAAAGGAAAAATATCTCGCACGTACCCTTAATATTTATGGTTGGCATTATATTATTGAGAGTGGCGAAGTGTATAATTATGATTTTAAAAGACACGAATTTAATTTATTGAAAGGATAAAAATGATTATTATTGCGGGACCTTGCGTCATAGAAAATGATGAAATTTTAGAGGAAATTGCAGAATCCTTGCAGTCTTTGGCAAAGAATCCTAAGATTGATTTTTATTTCAAGGCAAGTTTTGATAAGGCAAATAGAACAAGTTTAGAATCCTACCGCGGACCCGGACTTGAGAAAGGTTTGGAATCTCTAGCAAAAATTAAAGCAAAATTTGGTTATAAACTTCTCACAGACATTCACGAAGTTTATCAAGCAGCCCCTGCTGCAAAAGTTGTGGATATTTTGCAGATTCCAGCTTTTTTGTGTCGGCAAACGGATTTGATTGTTGCAGCAGCACAGACTAATGCGGTGGTGAATATTAAAAAGGGACAATTTATGAATCCTGCAGATATGCAATACTCTGTCCTCAAAGCTCTAAAAACGCGGAATCCAAAGATAGAATCTGCGGATTTTAAGAGCGCACAAGAGCATAAAGTTTGTCTCACAGAGCGTGGGAGTAGTTTTGGCTATGGAAATTTAGTTGTAGATATGCGCTCGTTAGCGATTATGCGGGAGTTTGCTCCTGTGATTTTTGACGCAACCCACGCGGTGCAAATGCCCGGTGGATTAAAGGGCAAAAGTGGAGG
>JALEPE010000021.1 GCA_022766795.1 Helicobacter sp. | reverse complement strand
AAAAAGTGATAATACCCACCGCGTATCAAATCTTGTCCATTTTAAACTTTTCATTGTCATTCCCATTTTATGCTTTATCGCGCTTTTGCTTTTGCGTATTTAAGAGTATGGATTCTAACACACTTACAATTATGATGCCATAATAATGCGTCCTTATGATATGCCCTCTTATCTTTTGGCAAGGCTTTTAACTCTTTGTCGGTGCTAATCTCGTTTTTACTCCTTAAGTATATACTAAATTCTGTGTATATACTATTGCATATATTTTTAAAGTTGTATTAAAGCGATTTAAAAAGTGTAAAGAAGTTAAAAATAATTAATGTAAGTCTATGCAAAAGCCCAATTTTAAGGCATTTAAAAGATATAAAAAATAAAGATTGGTAAATGCAAGAAAAGATAAGAAAAATATTAATGGCAGAGAGGAAGGGATTCGAACCCTCGAAGGCTTGCACCTTACACGCGTTCCAGGCGTGCTCCTTCAACCACTCGGACACCTCTCTAAAAAAGGATAGAATTATACAATAAAAAAATAAATTAAATCTTGGAATCCAAAAAAGATTCCAAGATTTATAGAAGTTTTACTTTGCAGTCGCCATTTTGCGTCTTAGGTAAGCAATTTTACTTTGCAATGGTAAGTTTTTAGGGCAAACATCGTGGCAAGCAAGTAAGCTCATACAACCAAACACACCATTATCATCACCAACCAACTCATAAAAATCTGAATCTGTGCGCTCATCGTGTGGGTCTAGCATAAATCTTACAACACGATTGAATCCCGCAGCACCTACGAAATCTTCACGCATAAGTTTTGTTCCACAAGAAGCAATACAACAACCACACTCAATACAACGATCAAGCTCAAAGACTTCTGCAGCAACTTCAGGCTCTACGCGCTCTTCAATCTGACACATATGCTCTTCGCTTTTTTCTTGTGCGTGAATCCAGCTTTCTACGCGTTTGCTCATTCCATTCATCCAATTTCCTGTATCCACAGATAAGTCTTTGAGAAGCTTAAATGCAGGCAATGGCATTAAGGTAATTACACCATCGGGAAAATCTTTTGTCAATGTTCTACACGCAAGTCTTGGACGCCCATTAATCATCATTCCACAGCTTCCACAAATTCCCGCACGACACACAAAGTCAAAGCTTAAATCGGGATCATACTGCTCACGAATCATATTCAATACAATAAAAACCGTCATAGAATGCGCTTCTTTGAGTTTATATTCTGCGAAGTGCGGCTTAGATACTGCACTATTGGGATTAAACTTCAACACTCTAATTGTTAATTCTCTATTGCTACTCTCAACAGCTCCACTCATTGTTTATCTCCTATTCTTTCATTGCGCGCTTTATAATATGGTTGCAATTCAAATGGCATTAAGGCTTCTTGGATTTCATAGCGATCTTTACCTTGTGCTTCCATATCCGAGCGAATTTTATCAATTTGTTCTTGACGCTTTAAGCTTTCTGGATTCTCAATAATCATACCCTTTGCACCATATCCGCGGAATCCGGGAGCTATTTCCATTGTCGCAATATCTAGTGCTTCATAAGTTAATGTAGGTAATGTTTGGTTTGGATCTTCCCAACTAGCCAATGTGCGCTTCAACCAATTTTGATCATCTCTCTTTGGATAATCCTCACGACTATGCGCTCCGCGGGATTCTGTTCTATCCAATGCACCTTTAGCAACACAAAGAGCAATTTTCAACATTTTTGGCACACGATAAGCTTCCTCTAGTTCAGGATTTGCTGAAAGTCGTTTAGTTTTGATTCCAATATTTTTGCTACGAATATAAAGTTGCTCCAACTCACTCACAGCAGAAGCCAAATGTTCCCCATCTCTAAAGATTCCAACTTTATCACCCATAATCTGTTTCATTCTGTCTTTGATTTCAAAAACATTTTCTGTTCCGGTATTGTCCAAGATACTTTGAAGATATTTTTGTTGCTTCTCAATACATTCTTCTACAAGTTTTGTTTCAATGTCTGCGTGAGAACCTAAGCAGTTTTCTGCAAAATAATCTCCAATAATCATACCGCTAACCACCGCTTCACTTACAGAGTTTCCGCCTAAGCGGTTAAATCCGTGTAAATCCCAACACGCAGCTTCACCTGCTGAAAATAACCCTTTTAATGCAGTTTCTCCCTTAGCATTTGTGCGGATTCCACCCATACAATAGTGCTGCATTGGCTTCACTGGAGCCCATTTTTCCGCAGGATCAATTCCGGCAAAACATTCACAAATTTCTTGCACATCACGCAAGTTTGTTTCAATATGTTTGCGTCCTAAGATTGAAATA
The DNA here is from genome assembly GCA_022766795.1 of Helicobacter sp. Lineage (GTDB taxonomy): Bacteria > Campylobacterota > Campylobacteria > Campylobacterales > Helicobacteraceae > Helicobacter_D. The sequence continues at coordinate 2,797 of JALEPE010000021.1, read as the reverse complement.
TCAAGCCATAAATGCTCACCATAAGGAGAGCTTACACCTTTACCTTCGCGGATTCTTTGAATCATTCTTCTTGAAACAACATCACGGCTTGCAAGCTCTTTTTTCTCTGGCTCATAATCTGGCATAAAGCGGTATCCATCTACATCACGCAAAACCCCGCCGTCCCCACGACAACCTTCTGTTAGCAAGATTCCACTTGGAAATAATCCGGTTGGGTGAAATTGCACCGCTTCCATATTTCCTAATTTTGCAATTCCAGTTTCTAATGCGATTGCAGTTCCAATTCCCTCACAAATTACGGCATTGGTTGTATCTTTGTAGATTCTACCATATCCACCTGTTGCAATCAATGTTCCTCTTGCAACATACCCAATCAACTCTCCACTAACCAAATCACGCACAATCGCACCATAGCAGCGATTATTATGGTGGATTAGAGCAATCGCTTCTTTTCTATCGTGAATATCCACACCATTTTTTAAAGCTTCATTTGCTACTGCAAACAACATAGAATGTCCTGTCGCGTCTGCTGTATAACAAGTTCTCCATTTTTTGGTTCCACCAAAGTCACGGGAATGAATTAATCCGTGTCTAAAATCCTCTTCAGTAATGGTTGTCTTTTGAGCATTAATAACTGCTGTTCTATCGCCCTTTTTGATTCTAGTCCAAGGCACTCCCCACGCTGCTAATTGACGAATCGCTTTAGGAGCTGTAGTAACAAACATTCTTGCAACTTTTTGGTCGCAACCCCAATCACTTCCTTTTACGGTATCCGCAAAGTGTAAATCCTCGTTGTCTCCATCACTCATTTTGGAGTTCCCAAGACTTGCTTGCATACCGCCTTGCGCCGCTGCAGAGTGGCTTCTTTTAACCGGAATTAAACTTAAAACAATCGTGCTTAATCCCTTTTGCTTACAGGCTACTGCTGCACGCAATCCTGCCAAACCTCCACCAATGACTAATGCATCGCTATATACTATTTTCATTTATCTCTCCTTTATAGACTTTTGCCTAAGGCAATCCAAGTGAAGTCCGCGATAAATGCAATCACCCCTAAAACAATAAACACTGCAAATACAGCAATTTTAACATTTTTGCGTTTTACATTGCTTTGTGCTGTTGTCGGCGCTTCAAGCGGAACCCATTTGATAATTAAGCGATACATTCCAATACTTGCGTGCAACACCATAATTACCAATAAAACAAGATAAAATTCTGCCAAATTACCATTGACAAATCTTGTCGCAGAAGTAATTGCATTAATATCCGTAGAATTAAAAAGAATTGTAACTAAATGCGCACCACCCAAGAAAAACAACGCGAATCCTGTCAAAAACTGAATCCACCAAAGTGTAGTATCGCAATGCTTCATCAAAGATTTATGTGTTTTAAAAATCATAAACTGCTGGAAGTTTGCAGGGAATTTTCTCATCGCCAAAAATGCGTGTGCCACAAATACAACGCTAATAATAACAACCACTAAGGTCGTTAAAAGCGGAATCCCATTTCCACCAAAAATAAATGATCCTTCGCTAAAATGCACGACCGCATTAAATGCGTCTTGCCCCAACATAATAGAAGATGTAAAACACATATGAAACAAAATAAAAATCGCCAAAATAGCCCCTGTAATACTTTGTAACATATCCCAACGTGCAGGATTTCGTCTTTTTTTGCGCTCTGAAGTTACCTTTAAATAACTCTCAATCACTACTTCATCATTTTGCATAAAACCCTCCTAAAGTAGATATACCAATGCTATTGCACAACGCCAAAACTTAAAAAATCTCGCAATTATAAATAAAATTAGATAAAATTTCATTAAAGTTTTTTCGGTTATTTTTTATATCAGCTTAAGAAAAGTTGAGTAATATCTCGGTTTCAACACAAAAATTTGTTAGAAAATAATTTTTAAGGAAATTTTATGCTTCCCTTTAGCGATGAAGAATTATTAAAACCCGTAGAAAAAAGTATTAATAAAGTCCGCCCAATGCTCATCAGAGATGGGGGTAATATCACGCTTCTTAAAATTGAGAATGGTAAAGTCTATGTGCGCTTAGAAGGAGCTTGTAAAGGCTGTCCAAGTAGCACGCAGACGCTAAAATTCGGAATTGAACGCACTTTAAAAGACGATATTCACCCAGACATTGAAGTAATTAACCTTTCTTAAAAGCGAAATACGATGACACAATACGCAAAATTAAAAAATAAAGCAAAGCGCGCTTTTATTAAACGGCAATACACACAAGCCCTAACCCTACTCTCTCTCGCACACACATTTAACACTAATTCTAAAGAATCCTTACAGCTTAATGTGCTTTGCGCCCTTGCAGATATGGCGATAGAACACGAAGAAGAGGCGCGTGCGCTATTTGAGTATTACCATATCATCAGCAAAAAAAATGAGCAAGAAGCAAGTGAAATGTTGCTAAGTATGATTGATAATTTTGATAAAAATATTTATGCGCTAAACCTTGCAATCACGCGTTTAGAGGATATTGAAGTGGATAAAAATGACGGAATTTTATACGCAGATTTTGAAACTTTGGCTAAAAAAATCGGCTTCAAAGAAGCTTTTGAGGATTTAATGTTTAGTTCTAAAATTATTTTTACCAATAAAAGTGATTTTTTGATTTTTATGCAAAACCTTGTTGAATACGGATTTAAAGATGTTGCCATTCATTATTTTGAAAATATTGGTGATATGCTGTTTTTTGACAAAGATTTCGCAAATCTGTATCAAAAAATTTTACACAAGGAATCTTAAATGAAAATTGCTATGCACTCTAATCCTACT
>JALEPE010000019.1 GCA_022766795.1 Helicobacter sp. | reverse complement strand
TCCATTAAAGAACAAACCGCAGGTGTTACACAAATTAATGAAGCCATTGCTCAACTAGAATCTGTTACACAAGATAATGTCAGTGTTGCGAATAATACCAATGATATTACATTGCAAGTCAATAGTATTGCTGATGATATTCTAGCAGATGTGAATAAGAAGAAGTTTTAAAATAAAAGGTTGATATAGAATTTTTAAAAAATCCAAAATGGGCGTAGAGATGCAGATAGATTTGAAATTAAAACGTGCTTTTGTAATTGTGGCATTGGATATTTGTTTGTTTGCAATTCTCTATACCCTGCTTCCTTTTTCTCGCAATGAAAATTTAGGGATTTGCTTATTAGCATTTATTGGAATTCTGTGGATGACAGAAGCTATGCATGTGAGTTTAACTGCGCTTTTAGTGCCAGTTCTTTCTGTATTTTTGGGATTGCAAGACACTTCACACGCGCTTGGAACCTTTGCAAATCCCATTATTTTTCTTTTTTTTGGTGGATTTGCGCTTGCTACTGCCCTTCATATACAAAATATTGATAAACTCATCGCGCAAAAACTTATTATTCTAGCAGGAGGTAGAGTAAAATTAGCCGTTTTTATGCTTTTTATTGTAACTGCTTTGCTTTCTATGTGGATTAGCAATACTGCAACCACAGCAATTATGCTACCACTTGGACTTGGAATCTTAAGCAATCTTAATGCGCAGGAGGACAGACAGACTTTTGTGTTTGTCTTGCTTGGAATTGCGTATAGCGCAAGTATTGGTGGATTTGGAACATTAGTTGGAAGTCCGCCCAATGCGATTGCTGCTTCATCGTTAGGGATTGGATTTTTAGAATGGATGAAACTCGGGATTCCATTTATGGTTATAATGTTTCCTAGCTGTTTATTTATTTTGTATCTTGTTACTAAGCCGAATCTAAATGAACGTTTTTCTATGCACTTTGATAAAATGGATTGGAGTGCGCGCAAAAGCCTAACAATTGGAATCTTTTTAGCAATGGCATTGGCTTGGATTTTTAGTGGAAAGATTAGTGATTTTTTTGGCGGAATCCAAGATATTGATGCGATGATTGCCCTAGTGGGTGCAGTTGCCATTGGTTTAAGCGGTGTGGCTTCGTGGAAAGATATCCAAAAAAATACGGATTGGGGTGTTTTGTGGCTATTTGGTGGAGGCTTGGCATTAGGCGGAATCATTAAGGATTCTGGGGCAAGTGCCGTAATGACAAGTGCTATTGCAAAAGCTCTAGGAATGGGGGATGCAGGGATACAATCTGTAAGTATGACGGGATGGATTCTGATTATAGTAGTATTGGCGATTTTTGTTATTTTGCTGACAGAATTTACAAGCAATACTGCAAGTGCAAGCCTTTTGATTCCTGTGTTTGGTTCTCTTAGTGCCGCACTAAATATGCCGGATTCTATTTTGACTTTGGTGATTGGCTTTGGCGCAAGTTGCGCCTTTATGTTGCCTGTGGCAACGCCGCCCAATGCAATTGTTTTTGGTTCGGGATATATTAAACAAAGCGAAATGATTAAAGCGGGATTTTGGCTTGGAATCTTTAGTGTTATTTTACTTGTTTTGTTTGCGCTTTTTGTTTGGAATTAGAGTATCTTAATAAAATACTAAAAGGGTAGCTAAAGATATTAATCAATCTTTAACACTGCTAAAAATGCTTCTTGGGGCAATGCTACCTTACCGATTGCTTTCATACGCTTTTTGCCTTCTTTTTGTTTTTCAAGGAGTTTGCGTTTGCGCGTAATATCTCCACCATAACATTTAGCAGTAACATTCTTTCCCATAGATTTCACGGTTTCACGCGCTATGATTTTATTGCCTACACTTGCTTGAATCGCCACTTCAAATAATTGACGCGGGATAATTTCTTTCATCGCTTCTACTAACTCTTTGCCTCTCTCATAAGCTTTAGACTTTGGTACAATAATGCTTAGAGCATCTACCACTTCATTTGCCACGCGAATATCTAGCTTGACCAAATCCCCCTCTTGATAATCTAGCGGCTCATAATCAAAACTTGCATAACCTTTTGTGCAAGATTTTAATTTATCATAGAAATCCATTACGATTTCATTAGTAGGAATCCAATATTCTAGTAAAACGCGTGTTTCTTGCAAGTATTCCATTTTCTTTTGGATTCCGCGCCGCTTACTCAAAAGCGTGATGATATTGCCTAAAAACTCGCTAGGCACGATAATGGTTGCGCGTACATAGGGTTCTTTGATTTGCGCAATTTTTTGTTCTGGTGGCAACTCGCTTGGATTTTGAATATATACGACTTCGCCATCTGTTTGGGTTACTTCATAAACCACCGTTGGGGCGGTGGCAATCAAATCTAGCCCAAACTCGCGCTCCAATCGCTCCTTAATCACCTCCATATGCAAGAGTCCTAAGAATCCTATGCGGAATCCAAAACCAAGCGCAACAGAAGTTTCAGGCTCATAAGTCAAACTAGAATCGTTTAGCTTTAACTTATCTAGCGCATCGCGTAAATCTTCAAATTTATCTGTATCAATGGGATAAATCCCTGCAAAAACAAAGGGTTTTGCGGGTTCAAACCCTGCCACGGGTTCTTGCGTGCGCATTTTAAAATCCGTCATTGTATCGCCTACAGCAATGTCGGTTACATTTTTAAGCCCTAAAACTACGATTCCAATTTCTCCGCATTGAATCGCCTTTGTTTTTTCTTGACGCAAAGGGTGTGGATACATAAGGTCTAAGACTTCGTGATTCTTGCCACTCCCCATAATATAGAGATTCTGTCCTACTTTAATGCTTCCATTAAAGACACGCACAAGAGCTAACGCGCCTAGATAATTATCAAACCAAGAATCATAAATGAGTGCCTTTGTGGGAGCATTAGAATCGCCTTTTGGAGCAGGGATTTTTTCTACAATGGAATCCAAAAGCTCCTTTATGCCGATATTTGCCTTTGCGCTAACTTGCAAGGCATTTGTGCAGTCTAGCCCAATGGTTTGCTCAATCTCACTAATGACGCGCTCCACATTAGCAGCAGGTAAATCAATTTTGTTTAGCACCGGGATAATTTCAAGGTTGTTTTCTAGGGCAATATAAACATTGGCAATGGTTTGCGCCTCTACACCTTGACTTGCATCAACAACAAGCAATGCACCCTCGCACGAGGCAAGAGAACGCGAGACTTCATAGCTAAAATCCACGTGTCCGGGCGTGTCAATGAGGTTTAAAATATAATTTTCTCCCTTGTAGTTGTAATTTAGTCGAACACTTTGGGCTTTGATTGTGATGCCTCTTTCTTTTTCTATTTCCATTGTATCCATGACTTGCGCACTCATTTCTCTTGTGCTAATCGCCCCACAAGCTTGAATGAGACAATCGGCTAAAGTGGATTTTCCGTGGTCTATGTGGGCAATAATAGAAAAGTTGCGAATCTTTTGCATTGGAATCCTTTGTGTGCTTCAAACAATCTAAAGGCAGAATCTTAGCAAAATTACACTTTAATCTTTTTGAGTGTGTTGTAATTTTATAAGTTTTGCATTGCCCGCTTTATCATCATAAGGCATTATCCCCCATTTTGTCATTGCGAGGCAAAGCCGAAGTGTGCAAATGCGTAGCATTTTCACCCGCTTTGAGCTACAAATCCATAATCTTATCTTGACTTTTAAAGATTCCATTGCAACCATTTGTAACTGCATTAATTGATAGATTGCCACGAGATTCTAACGAATCTCTCGCAATGACGAAATATCTAACCCTTGCTATTTTGTGATACTTTTAGCTAAAATCCACCTATGCAAAAACAAGGTTTTTTATATATTTTATTCAACAAACGCAATGGCACACTTTACATTGGTGTAACAAGCGATTTGCTTAAACGCATTTATGAGCATAAAAGCAAAACACTTGGCGGTTTTAGCAAGCGTTATGGTGTAGATAAACTCGGGTATTACGAAGTTTTTGATACCATTACGGAAGCGATTAAACGCGAAAAACAGCTGAAATCAGGCAATAGAAATCATAAACTAGCTTTGATTGAATCAATGAATCCTAAATGGCAAGATTTATCTGATACACTCTAGTTCTTGCTGTGCGTTGTTTCTTGGTTTTTGTTGTATTTCGTCATTGCGTCCCACCCCTCCGTCATTGCGAGCGTAGCGAAGCAATCCATAATCTAGCATATCCAAAACTTTAACAATGGAATCCTTATTGATTGGTAAGGTTATAGATTGCCACGAAAATTTTTCAAATTTTCTCGCAATGACGAAATATCCACTTCCTCCGTCATTGCGAGCGTAGCGAAGCAATCCATAATCTAGCATATCCAAAACTTTAACAATGGAATCCTTATTGATTGGTAAGGTTATAGATTGCCACGATTCCGCAGGCGGAATCTCGCAATGACGTAGTAAAAAATTTAGAAGTCTTACGACTTTTCGCAATACATAATGTTTAATTGTAATTTTCAAATTTTATCGCAATGCCATAAAATGACACACAATGACACAAAAGCGATTCTACAAATTCTATACAAAAACTTTGCAAATTCCACAAAAAAATATCCAAAATAATATTCAAAAACCTTGCTTTTTAAATGCAAATTTTTATACAATTAGCGCGTAATTTCAAATTTACTTCGAGGAGATTAAAATGAAGTTTTTAAAAATCAGTTTAGCAGCGAGTCTTGCACTTGGTGCATTATCGACTGCTAGTTTCGCACAGCCCTTAGAGGAAGCAATCAAAGGTGTAGATGTTAGCGGATACTTAAGATACCGCTATACAGATGACAGATATGATAGTAAAAATTTTGCAAAAGATTCAGTATCTGGTAGTGATGCAAAACATCAATGGAGAGCGGAAGCAGATTTCAAAACCCCAACAATCAACAATGTTTCATTGAATTTAGGGATTCTCTACCGCAACGATAACCAAAATGTTAATCACGGGAAAAATGGACCTGATGTTGTTGAGAATAACGTTATTAAAGTTATCAATGGAACAGGAAATGCTCTAGGTGCAGGACAAGATAGCGATTTTGGTGTTTCCCAATTCTATATGACAATCGCTCCAGATAGCACAGCAACTACAGTAATGCTAGGTAAGCAAAAGCTAGGCACTCCTGTTACAAATCCGGGTGATGGCGATAGAGGAACAGGTATCTTAGCACTCAATAGTGATATTCCCGGCTTAACACTTGCAGCAGGTGCATTTGACTCTTGGTCTATTGATGATTTAAATGTAAGTGGTGTTTATTCTAATGCTAGTGAAAACAGCGTAGATAAACCTCTCTATACACTTGCAGCCATTTATGGCGTAGATACAAGCATTGGTAACATTGGTGCGCAAGTATGGTTCTTTAATGTAACAGATATGGTAGATGCAATGATTTATTCCGAGCTATCTTGGAAACAC
>JALEPE010000096.1 GCA_022766795.1 Helicobacter sp. | reverse complement strand
TTGGTTTTATTTCCACCAGAAAATTTAACACAAGAGCAAGTTTGGTATGAAGCAAAAAAACTCATTGTAAGCGCAATAATTGTTGGACTTGGCGTTTTGATAGAGCAAGGCATAGAAGCATTTTTAATCTCTCTTGGACTTGGATCTTTTGCAAATGTATTAACAAGCGTTTTTATCGGTGTGCTAACAGGAATTTCTCTTGCTATGGCAATGTATTGGCTAGATACAAATCAGAAAAGCATAGCACAAATGCGCTATGAGGCTATTTCTAAACTCTGTGCAGAAAACCTCCCCCAACTCATAGAAGAAAGAGAGGAAATAGAAAAGCTGATAGAATCCACGCATAAGGAGCGGTTAATCACGCTTGAAAGCTCATTTGCAGATTGCGCAATCGCAATAGAAAATAACGATGATGTCGCTTATACTAAAGCATTGCGAGAGATTAATAAGCTCTGGGGAGCGGAATTAAAAATCGAAATAATAGATGATGTGAAAGAGATTTTGCAACAACCCAATAGAACAGGTTGCCTTGAATGGTAAGGATTTCAATATAGATTCACAAAATGATAAATATCATTCTTTTTTCAATTTTTTCTCTCATTGCAGTGTTGGTAGCTTTTAGCCTCAAGTCAATATTTTTGCTTATATTTTTTGGAATCCTTGGATTATTAGCACTCTTTAACCTCTCTCCTTATGCCTTTGCAGCGGTGCTAGGAATCATTGGCTTGTGGCTCATCTTTTCTTACTACAACACAAATGCGAAAGACTAAAAAGCTAAAATGATAGATGATGCCATAACAATTTTGGAGAATCCCAATAGAACAAGTCATTAAATGGTAGAATCCCATAGAGATTCTACCCTACATCTTTAATTTTTAAATTCCTTTTTTATTATCTTTAAAATATTTATCACTTTCACGACCATTATCATAGTCAGTAATTCTCCTCTGACCATATATCTTCTTAATATCTATATGCTCATCTATCTCTTGTTTTGCTTGTTCATCACAACAAAACAAAAATCTCCCTCATTTGTTACAATAAGCATCTTATCAAAATCATAGGCAATCGGAAATCTTGCCCCAACAGACAAACTTTTTTCTCCTCGAGGAAATGTAGTCAATGTTTTATCCAAAACTACTGAAGCTATAAAATATTCCCGTAACAAGAATATAATTTTTTGAATCAAAATCTTGTATCTCACCGAAACTTCTAACCATTCCTCTGCGACTGGATTTTTACTTATTAATTTACACGCATAAGTGTTTATGCGAGGAATCATCTTATTCCTCGCATTTGGAGTTAAAATTCACATTAAACTTTCTCTTAATGTGATACCATTTATCGCCCAAAGCGTCCATATAGCCATAATCGCCCATTTGACCTTTCAAAGTATTTTTGTTCTTGTCAATCTCCTCATCAAGCCACTTCTTAGCAATCCAACCCGCCGCAAATCCTACAACAAATCTAAGCATAATGCCTCCTTAAAAATTGAATGTATAGATTTCTTCTCTATGAGGAAATTATAAACTTATTAGATGACAGGATATGACGCAAAAATTCATTCTATAAAATTTTGTTGCTTTTTGTGGAATTGTGCAACGGGATTCTATGCTGTTGTCCTGCAACAGACAATATTCTTAACAATAAAAAAGAAAGATGAAAAATAGATTCTAAACAAGGGCTATTGCGCCCCTTAAACGCAGTATGTTAAATCTTTATAAATCATAGCAAAGCTTACAAGCTCTGCTATCGCCTCATTATACTTTTGCCTCTTCGCGTCTTTGGAGGTATTCCCAATACTCATCTACTCTTTTTTGCCATTCTACAATCAAGTATTCATTCTCTGGCTTAAACAAATGCTTGAATCTTGCTTGTGCGCCTAGATAATCACGCACAGGAACGACATTTTTAGGACGATAAGTGATTTTCAACTCACGCCCATTGATGATTTCAAAAAGCGGAAATACAAGAGAATCCACCGCTAAATCACTCATTTCAATGGTTTGATTTGCAGGGAATCTCCATTCTGTGGTACAAGCACTCATTGCGTTAATAAAAGTAGGTCCCTCTGTTTCAATCGCGGTTTTGATTTTTTTACTCATATCTTTCCATTTATTAGGCGCAACTTGTGCTACATAAGGTGCGCCGTGCGCTGCCATAATGAAAAGTAAATCTTTTTTTCTATCCTTTTTACCATAGCTGACGCGCCCTGCTGGTGTAGTCGTTGTAGAAGCACCAAGCGGTGTAGAACCACTCCTTTGCCCCCCTGTGTTTGCATACACTTCATTATCCAAGCACACATAGGTGAAATCGTGTCCTCTTTCAAAGCAACCACTAATAAATTGGAATCCAATATCATAAGTAGAACCATCTCCACCAAAGGCTACAAACTTAGGCTCTTTATCGCTATAAAGTTTATTTTTACGCTTCAATGCCTTATACATTGCCTCTGCTCCCGCAATCGCAGTGGAGCTATTTTCAAATCCGATATGAATCCAAGGCGTATCCCAAGAAGTATAAGGATAAACTGCGGTGCTTACCTCCAAACAACCGGTGGAAGTTGCAATCAATAAAGGGTGTGAAGTCGCATTTAATACTTCTCTTACAATCATTCCGTGCGCACAACCCGGACATAAAAGGTGCGCACCCTCAAATCGCTCACTCGCTTTTGAATATTGTTTTAAATTTTTAATTTCACTCATTTCGCGCTCCTTAATTAAATCCAAGTTTTGGACCTCTAAGTCCGATAAATTGCTGTGTTGGGTGTGTTAGCTTCCCTGCTTTTGCATTCGCTTGTAACTCTTTTAGAATCTCTTGTAGATTGCTTTGCGTCAAGTCGCGTCCGCCCAATCCATAAATATAGTTGCTTACCACAGGCTTGTTTGTGCCGTGATAAAGTGCTGCTACACCCTCGTTATAAAGCATTCCCATCGCACCTGCTGGTAAGCTTCTATCCAAGAATGCAACCGCCTTTACTTTGCTCAAACTCTCACAAAATGCAAGATAAGGGAATGGGCGCAAAGAACGAATGCTAACAACCCCTGCTTTGATTCCATTTTTTCTTGCTTCTTTTGTAGCGATTCTTGCGGATTCCACGGTTGTGCCAAGTGCAACAATCGCAACTTCCGCATCTTCCATATCGTATTTTTCTACGATATTATATTTGCGCCCTGTGAGTTTTTCAAACTCTTTAAAAGTGCGCTCAATCACGCCCATAGATTGCATAATCGCATTGTGTAATTGTGCCTTATGCTCAAAATGCCAATCCTCCTCTGTTTGCGCTCCATAAGTTGCAGGACGCTCAAAGTCTAGCATTGCATTTTTGGGTTTATAATCGCCGATAAACTTATAAGCCTCTTTGTCGCTTAATGGACGCACACTCTGTGCAGTATGCGAACAGATAAATCCGTCTTGATGCACCATAACCGGTAAGCGCACATCATAATCCTCTGCAATTTTAAATGCCATAAGGTTGAAATCATACGCTTCTTGCGGATTATAGGTGCATAGATTAATCCAACCTGCATCGCGTCCTAAATACATATCTGAATGGTCTCCATTGACATTTAAGGGACTTGCAAGTGCGCGATTCACAACATTTAGCACGATTGGCAAACGCATACCAGAAGCTTGATAAAGCACTTCCACCATTAAAGCAAACCCTTGTGAGCTAGTCGCAGTCGCTACACGCCCACCAGCAGCCGCAGCACCCACACAGCCACTCATCGCAGCGTGTTCGGATTCCACCATTACAAACTCGCCATCAATATAACCATTAGAAAGAAAAGTTGCATAATTTTGCACAATCGGGGTTGAAGGCGTAATAGGATAAGCAGAGACAACATCAATTTGTGCTTGTCGCATTGCGTGGCTTGCCGCCATATTTCCGTCCCAAACTTCTACTTCTTGTAATTCATAAACTTCTGCCATTATTAATCCTTTTTCTTTTCTTCTTTTTTAGGCCACTTGCTAAGTGCATTTTCATTGCTTTCATAATCACTAAACATTAGTAGCGATTTAGGATTGGTTGGACATACATCTACGCACACACCACAGCCCTTGCAATGCACATAATCCACACCACTCATTTTTTCATCTCTCACAAGAATTGAAGAATCCGGACAATAAACCCAACAAAAATAGCAATTAATGCAATGCTCTGTATTATAGACGGGTTTTTCTACACGCCAATGCGCCACACTTGCCTTATAAGAGCTATCCTCACGATAATCCCTAGAATCTGCGTGTTTTTCTACTGCCGCATTGCCTTTATCAAAAGGAAACAGCACAGAACCCGCTTCAAATTCATTCCAGCCTTTATATTCCATAATTTTCTCCTATTTTACTTCGTTGTATGCTTTTCTAATCACTTCCATATTTGCATCAATCACTTTTTGGGGAAGTTTTTTGCCTAATACTTTCTTGAAAGATTCCAAGAAAAAGTCCAAATCTAGCGCACCAGAAATTTTCAAAAATGCTCCAAGCATTGGTGCGTTAGGGATTGACTTGCCAAATGCCTCTAAAGAAAGTCCGATACAATCCAATGTATAAACCTCCTTGCCTTTAAGCTCCGGCTTGGATTCCAAAAACTCCTCTTTACTTAAATGTGTCGTAATAATGTATTTTGTGGAATCCTTTTCATTTGCGCAAATATCTGTGATATAGACTAAACCCGGGTCAATAACTAAAATATAATCGGGATTCATAAATTTTTCGTGATTAAGAATGGGTGTATCATCAATGCGGTTATAGGCAGTCATTGCTGCGCCTCTTTTTGCTGAACCATAAAACGCAAACGCCTGCACCTCTTTGCCCGTCCCTGCAATCACATCTGCTAAACCTTTTGCTCCGGTTACTGCACCTTGTCCTGCACGGCTATGCCATCTAATCTCAAGCATAATGCCTCCTAAATTTTAATTTTATATGCTTTAATTTTAAAAAAACCCTACTAAAAAATATCTTTCTTAATAAGATTCCATAGATTTTTTAAATAAAATCCATCAAAATTGTGTAAAATCAACCCAAATAAAAGCAAGTAAAATAGTAAGCGCAACTGCAATGATTATATACTTTCAAAAGCATTAGTGTTTCTTTAAGTAACATCATCTTGTTTTTTAAAAACAATTTAACTACAATGCGAAAAATTTTGAAGGCGCGCAATGGAATCGCAAGAGTTTTTTACAGCAGTTTTTAGTGCAATTTGCGCCAAAAGTGCGCAAGAAAAGTGTCATAAAGTTCAAGAAATATGGAATCGCTTTAGTGTGCTAAACTTTGCCCAAGATTGTGCAATTCTACCTTTAGAGATTCCAACTTTCGCATATTTTTGCAAAATTCTCCCACCCAAAAATGTCCCACAAGGCAAATATTTAAAAAATGATTTAAATATGGCACATTTGCTGCACTCTGTGGCGCATATTGAATTTTCCGCCATTGATTTAGCCTTGGATTGTGCTTATCGTTTTAGAAATCTACCAAAGTCCTATTATTTTGACTGGATAGAAGTTGCCAATGAAGAAGTGAAACATTTTTTGCTATTAGAGGATTTATTACATAAAATCGGCTTTAAATATGGAGATTTTGGAGTGCATACACTGCTTTTTGACGGAATGAAAAATTGCAATATTTTACTAGATAGAATCGCACTGATTCCGCGTGGTATGGAAGCTGTGGGGCTTGATGTCAATCCCTTTTTGTGTGCTAAGGTGCGCAGTTGCAACCACACAATAAAAGATGAGCTTCTAAGTGCCTTGAATATCATTTTATGTGATGAGATTCACCACGTCTCTAAGGGGAATTTTTGGTTTAATTATGTTTGTGATGAAGAAAAAATAGAAAGAGAGAATCGCGCAAAAACTTATATTGCAATTCTTAAACATTACCACTTCACATTTCCTAAGGCAAATTCCCAATTAAACACAGAAGCACGCTTGCAAGCGGGATTCAGTTTGCAAGAATTACAAATGCTAGAAAATATAGTTTTTACTTCAAAAAACCCGAAATAAAAAGATTAAAATAAGATTAGAAGTGGTACGCCCGGAGGAATTCGAATCCCCGACCTACAGGACCGCAACCTGTTGCTCTATCCAGCTGAGCTACGGACGCACAAATGGTGGAGTGTAGGAGGATCGAACTCCTGACCTCAACGCTGCCAGCGTTGCACTCTCCCAGCTGAGCTAACACCCCTACACTTTTAAATGAAAAGTGCAATTATAACAAAAAAAACTAAATTAAATTTTAAAGTTTTGGTAAATGATGCTGCAAATAATGCTCTAATGCTTGCTGCAAAGATTCCAAACTCCCACAATTTTCAATCACGAAGCTTGCCATTGCACGCTTTTTTTCTAATGGCATTTGTGCATTAATGCGTTGCATTGCCTCTGCTGCATTAAAACCATTGCGCGCCTTTAACCGCGCAATTTGTAATTCCTGCGTTGTAGCAATCAATAAAGAATGCGCAATAGGATAGCAATTTTTCTCAAAAAATAAAGGAATATCTACAAAATAGGGAATCCCTTTCCTCTCCTCTTTTTGTGCTTCTTTTAAAATTTCCGCTTTGATTTTTGAATGCAAGATTTGTTCTAGTTTTTCTCTTTTCTTGGAATCCGCAAACACGATTGCGCCAAGTTTTTTACGATTGATTACAAATTTTATAGAATCACAACTTACACAATTTTGCTCTAAAATCCCTTCTCCAAATGCTTCCACGACTTCCTCAGCATTTGCATCTAAAACAGAATGCGCAATGGTATCGGCGCAAATTACGCGATACCCATAGAGTTTGAGCAGTGAGGCAACCGTGCTTTTGCCGCTCGCGATTCCACCGCTTAATGCAATGGCGTGTTTTAAAATCAATTTCTTGCCACACCGAAAAACTCGCTTCTAGCGAGCTTTGGAAGTGTAAATGCGCTTAAATGCAAATTTGCGTGATAATAGTGCAAGCCCTCTAACATATCCACGCGTTGAAGCTGAATGTCTGCTGTGGGATGAAACATTTTAGAAGCAAAGATATAGCAATCTTGCAATAACGATAATGGCGCATAAAATGGCATTTTTACCCTAAAGTCTTGCAAAGATTCTAATTGCTCCTTCACTTTTGGTGTATCTAACAAGATATGCGAGGATTTAAGGATTAAGATTCCGTCATTTTCTAGCATTTTCGCAAAGGCATTTGCACTTGCATTTGTATCCAACAACACAATCACATCATACTTTGCGCAACTCTCTTGCGTGTTTTGTTCTAAAAACGCATCACCAAGTTGCGGGATTAACTGAAATCTTTGCGATTCCATTACCTCCTTATAATGCGGCAAAAAGCTAATAAGAGATTCCAATACTTTTAAATCAAACTGCAAAAAATCCACTTGCAAATCTTTATAACGCAAGAACTCAAATGCTAATTCTAAATTAAAGCTTCCAACAATCAAGACACGTTTGGGATTCTTATGCGAACACGCCGCAATATGCGCTAATAACTCACTTTGCACAAACAAAAGATTTTGCAAAAACAAGCCCTCATCTAATAAGGCAATCTCACCAAATGCTTGAGAATTAAACAATTCTAGTGAATGCCTTTCCCCTTTTGTTTCCAGCAATTTACGCTCAATTTTATATTCTTGTTGAAATTTATCATCATAGGATTTTGTAACCCACATTTATAACCTTTGTCTGTAAATCTAAGCCTTAAGCCTATTCTAACTTTGATAAATTTTTCTTTAAAGTCTTGGTGCTTAGTCTAACACCAAATAAAAATCCTTGCCCACTAAGAAAATTTTACCCACTTGCTCATTATCTTTTAGCATTAGAATCTTGGTTTCTGCATTTAAAAAATGCTTGGTTAAAATTGCTTCATTCTCCATTGTTTTTGGATCACACATTTTACGTGTCATTCCAGCATTACCAATAGTTAAGATTCCATTTTTAATGCTATAACCCCCAAAAAAATTATTGCACCCTAAGCTACCATTCACTGCGCCTTTTGAAAAACGGATTTTATAAGAACTATCCTCACTACTTTTTAATGGTGTTGAGATATGTTTATAATTATACGCACTAATTCTCCACTCATTGATGGATTCTAAAATCGTATTATAATCCGTATCATCGCAGTTTTTCGCAGTTTTTGTATCCATAGCATAGCACGTTGCTGATTGTGGATTATTTGGAATTATATTATACGCATCTTTTTCCTTCGCACAACCTGCAATCAATCCTGCTGCCAAGCTAAACAACACAACAGATTTCAAAATTAATGGCATTATTTTCTCCTTAATTTAAGCGCACAATATTAACTTTTGCATTGGAACGCAATTTTTCAAAATACTCATAAATCACATAATTTTCTTTATGCTGCATAATTTTTTGCATTGCAATATTTTTTGCGCTCTCATAAGGAAGCAATACAGGATTATTTTTTGCCTTAATCAAGAATGTTACATAATCATTTTCAATAGGAAAAATCGGCGTGAATCCCCCGACTTTACCCTGCACAAATGTTAAAGCCACTTGAGGATTTAAAGCAGCCGTTTGCAATACTTCATTTTCCTGCTTTACGCCCGATAAGATTGTCTTTCCACCACTTTGAATCAACTTCTCTAACGCTACATTATCCTTGCTGTAAAATTTCACAACATCAATACTTTGTGGCAACAAAAATTCGCGCTGATTTGCATTGTAATATTCTCGTAACTCTCGCTCATCAACCATTCTTAAGCTTTCTTGCGTGATGCTTTGGTAAAGTTTGCGTTTTAACAATTCTTTTTTAATATCCTCTCTATAAAGATTCCAACTTCCCTTATTGCTCTCAACATACTTTTTTACCGCATCAGGAGTTGTTTTATTTTGCTTTGCAATTCTTGCAATTTCATCATCAATCTCTATTTCATTGACAGAAATTCTACGCTTTTTGATTTCATTCTCGTGCAAACGCTCATTAATTAAACGATCCACTACTGCATCTTGCGGGAGTTTCTCTCTTTGCTGTAAGCGATAGACTTCCATTAATGTAACAGGCTCACCATTAACAAAAAATGCAACACCATTTACCAAAGAAGGTGCCGCGATGGATACACCACCTAGTGCAATGCTTAAAGCCAAACTTAAAATTACAATTTTACATTTTTTTATCATCACATTTCCTGTTTAAATTTTGTGCGTTATTGTATCAGAATCTCTTTTGCATTTTTCTAAAATGCGTCAAATTGCGTTAAGATTTCTTTTAAGATTTTATCAAAGCTGACTAAACTTTCCATATCCAAGCATTCACGCACGGAATGCGGGTGCAAGATTGTAGGACCAATCGAAACAAAGCCAATATTGGGATATTTTTGCTTTAAGATTCCGCATTCTAATCCTGCGTGAATGCTCTTTAAATGCGGATTCTTGCGGTGTTTTTTATAAATCTCAAACACTTTTTCCACAAGTAGATTTTCCTCCCTCTCCCAAGGCGCGTAAAAATCTATCACTTCCACCACAGCCCCAAGTCCCTCTAGCTTTGCCCTCTCCTTATTTAAATGTTCTCGCATTAGTGATTCCCTATTCCCGCGCCCCATTGCAATACAACACATTACCACACGATTTCCTTGCATCTCTTGGCGTAAGATTCCTAAATTGCTTGATAAAATTGGCATTGCATTTTCGCTAACAATCACACCATTTTCCAAACTAAACACCACCTGTAGTAGAGGCAAAACATCAAAATACATAGAATCTTTTACGCCACTTTTCGTAACAACACAATGTAATTTTGCATTCTCCAAAATCTCTTCACACGCTTTTAATGCAAGCTTTGGAATCGCGATTTCACATTTTGCGCTAACAGGGATTGCATTGCGTTTTTCACCTCCGTTAAATTGTATTACAAACGCTCCTGCTTGCACGAGCGATTCCACAATTTTCGCTAAAACCAAAATAGCATTGGGGATATTTTTATGAATCTCAATCCCGCTATGCCCACCCATAAAGCCTTGTGTTTGCAGACTAAAAAACACACAATCTTTAGGTAAAGGGAATGCTGCGCAACTCATTTTGCATTCTAAATCATATCCACCCGCACACCCACACACCACCTCATCAATATCCTCACTATCGCAATTTAGCATAAAAGGTGCTTGCAAATTAAGCGCAATATGATTTGCGCCAATCATTCCTACTTCCTCATCATTGGTAAATAAACACTCAATATTCTTGCAAGCTTTAAGCGCAACCAACATACTTGCTACCGCGATTCCATTATCCGCCCCAAGACTAGAATCTTTAGCACACAGATAAGTTTTCCCCTCTTTCTCAACCCACTTTGGAATCACGCTAAATTCCGCATTTTTAGAGACATATACCATATCATAATGCCCTTGCAAACACAGATTTGGCGTGCCTTTTACACAATGGATATTCCCTGCATTATCGCAACTCACAAGCGCGCCACACTTCTTAGCCTCCCTCTTAATCCACTCTTTTAATAACTCCGTTTTGAAACTCGCGTGTGGAATCTTGCAAATTTCAAAAAATACTTCTAAAGATTCTAATGGATACTCTTGCATTTTTATCCTTTAATGCGTGTAATTTTTGCGTATTCTACAATTTTTCCGTGCAACCTTGCAAACAGCAAATTTAGCGGAATCTTAAAACCATATAGCGCACAAACTTTATCGTAATTTTCCACAATCCCCCCACTTAACCACTCTTGTAAATCCTTATAAGATTCCAGTGCAAAGCCAAAGTTTCTTAATATGCGATAAGTGTAATGATCTGCTACCATTACTTCACGCCCTAGCGCATAGTTTAAAATAGCATCGCAACTTTCTAGCCCGATTCCTTTTTGGCTTAAAAGCCACTTTTTATCTACCTGCACACTAAATGTCGCATAATCTTTAAAATCCTGCAAAATATTTTGACATAACTTCTGCAAACGTTTAGCTTTTTGACGAAAGAATCCGACATTTTTAATGGAATCTTGCAAAGATTCTAAAGGCATTTGCGCAAGGGATTCTACATGTAAAATCCCTTTTTCTCTTAGAATCGCTAATGCACACTCCACCTGCTCAAAACGTGTATTTTGCACTAAAAGCGCACCAACAACAACTTCAAAACTCAAAGCATTGGGCCACCACCAATATTTAGGATTCCATTCATCAAATTCCACACAATCCCAATCCAAAGGCAACAATAAGTCTTTTTCTTTTAAAAATTTAAGTAAGTCAAAACTATTAACAATTTCCATTGAACCCCCCTAAAAATTGCATAGCATTTTATCAGCTTTTTAAGCAATTAAAGCATATAATCCACAATTTAAACAAGCGGTAAAACAAAATTAGCAAAATTGCGTTATGTTTATTGATATGAACACATTAAAGACATTTAAGGATTGGCAATGAAAAGTGGAATCTTTGAACTTGTAGAAAACTGGCACAACAATGAAACAACGGCGGTGCGTGATGCAATGGAACTTATTGTATATGCAGATTCTTTAGGGTTTGATGAAGCGTGGATTGGCGAACACCATTTTAACAGCTTCACACTCTGCCCAGCACCCATTGCATTAATGAGCTACGCACTAGCACGCACAAAACATATTAAAATCGGTAGTGCTGCAATTTTGCTCCCACATTATCATCCTATTAAACTTGCTGAAGAGATTGCAACCCTAGATTTACTCGGTGAGGGACGCTTTCTGTTTGGTTTTGCACGCGGTGCATTTCCAATTTTTGATATTGCAATGGGAAATAATCCCGATAATAATCGCAAAATTATGCTAGAAAGCGCAACAATCATTCACGATTTACTTTTTAAAGACCAAATGCGCTACGAGGGGGAATTCTTTGATATTAATCACATTTCTATTCGCCCACATCCTAAAGGCTTGATTCCATTTTTTATCGCGAGTGTAGATGATGCAACATTAAACATTGCCGCACAAAAGGGCTATGATTTTTTAGGCTCATTTTCGCTTAGTGTAAAAAGAGCAAAAGAAATTTATGATTTATTCTTGCAAAATGGTGCAACAAAATCTTTTGAGTTTGTATTAACGCGCGCAATTTATATTGACGAAGATCCTGTGAAGGCAAAAGAAAAAGCAGAAATTGGTGCGGATATTTTCTCACAATGTATGCTCCGCGCCAATGAAGCAAATCCAACCTTTGAAGCCATTATCAAAACAACAGACTACGAAGAGTTTAGAGCCGAATTTTTTAGTAAAAATAAAATCTTAAACAATGCAATTATAGGAACCCCACAAGATTGCTTGGAGCAGATTTTAGAACTTAGAAAACAAGTGCCTTTTACAACACTCTCCTTAAAGCTACTTTCCTCTAAAATAGAGGATTCCAAAAATATTTTAAAACTCTATAAAGAATTTGTGATTCCACATCTTTAATGCGTATTAATTCCTTGCATAGCGCAATCCTCTGTTGGTATGCAGACAATGGACGCCACTCTCTCCCTTGGCGCGATAGAAATGCTCCCCACCGCGCCTACCGCGTGCTAATTAGCGAAATGATGCTACAACAAACACAGGTCAAAGTCGTGCAAGAGCGATATTTTTATCCTTTTTTGCAAAAATTTCCTACCCTAGAACTCTTAAGCAATGCCACAGAATCAGAGGTTTTACGCGCGTGGCAGGGACTAGGCTATTACACGCGCGCTAGAAATTTACATAAACTTGCAAGACTCTGCACACAACAAAGCAGTGAGATTCCAAGAGAACCGACACTTTTACGCAAACTTCCCGGAATTGGTGCATATAGCGCAGGGGCGATTGCCTGCTTTGGCTATGATATGCCTGTTAGCTTTGTAGATGCGAATATCAAACGCATTTTAACGCGCCTATTTGCACTCAATAATCCCACGCAAAGTCTCTTAAGTAAAAGCGCGCAAGATATTTTAAATACAAAAGATCCTTTTAGCCATAACCAAGCCTTACTAGATTTAGGTGCGCTAATCTGCACGACAAAATCTCCAAAGTGCGCCATTTGCCCTTTAAATCCTTTTTGCAAAGGCAAGGAAAACTGGCACACATTCACATCTAAAAAACCAACAAAAAATATCAAAAAGCCCTTATTTCTTGCCATTTATATGAAAGATTCTAAAATTGCACTTTGCAAAAGCACAGAATCACTTTATTTTGGAATGTATAATTTCCCTCAACTCGCACAAGATTCTATCGCAAATACCCATTATATTGGAATCTTGAAGCATTCTTACACACAATTTAATTTAGATGTGTATTTGTATGTCTCACCAAACCCGCCCACACAAGCCTTTACATTATTTGCGCGTGATTCCTTATCGCAAATTCCATTAAGCTCCCTTGCGCTAAAGGTTCTAAAATTTCTCCAAACAAAAGGAATCTTTTAAGGATTTCATTGTTAAATCTAATTTTGCAAGGTTGTGGATTGCCACGAAAATTTTTCAAATTTTCTCGCAATGACGCAGTGGCAGACGCTTTGGTTTCCCGTCATTGCGAGGAATGAACGCAGTGAGAGACGAAGCAATCTATAATCTAGCATAACTTAAAGATTCCATTACAAACACTTCGGTGAAATTTCACATTATAGATTGCCACGAATGCTACGCATTCTCGCAATGACAGAGAAAGAAACCTAAAGACAATCCATAATACTGCACTTCTTGAAAGATTCCATTCAATCACTTTTTGCTATTCTCTTTACATATTTCTAAAAACTGCGTATAGTATTTCCAACCCTTAATAATATCAGGGCGATGCTGTTGTAAATGCGCTAAATGCGATTCTAAAATCTTTTTAAATTTTTCTCTAAAAAATGGCTTTTGTTTGAAATATTCTAGCACCGCTTCTTCTTTTAGACGTTTTGCAATTTCTGCGTCTTTCTTTGCAAACACAGCCTGCACAAAAGCCTTCAAATACGCACTACAAACTTGCGCTAATTGCGGATTCTGCAATAAATTCCGACATTCTTGTGCGGTAGCAGTGATAACAAGCGGAGAAATACTCTCTTTAAAGAATGCAGCAGTAATATCTGTTTGTCCCTCCTCTATTTGGTAGCAAGTGGTGATTGTAAGCGGGATTCCACCTTGTAATTGACAGCTGCTATAATCATTGGTAAAGCCATTTTGAAGTTTTTCTATATCGCTAGGGTGCGCATAGAGTTTAAAAGGGAATCCCAAACCAAAGTCTGCAACCCTGCGTGCATAAAACTCCCGCTCACTCTCCTTTGGCATTATCAAATTAAATTTCTGTGCTAACGCACACATCGTATCAAATGCTACATCGCCTAAGATTTCTTGCATATCCACATAGGTTATAGAATCTACATTGATAAGCGCGGAAATTAGCTGTGTATCGTGGTAACAAAGCGGGAGATAGTTTATCCAAAATGGAATCTCATCTAATGTTGGCGTAGAAGTCTGCTCCCTTACAAATCCATAGCCAGTCCTAGCGTCTATTACAGAGCGAGGCTCGCAAGTTAGGCTAAAAATCCCCCGCCCCGCCCCCGTAGGACGTTTCGCTCCTAAATAATGCTTTAATATACTAATGGGATCACGTACAAGATTGATAGCGGGTTTCTTAGGCACAAGGGCAAAATATTTTTTATAATCCCCACGCAAGACATAGTCTTCAATGTGTAAATATGTATATTTTGATTTAGAATTTTTATTTAAGGCATTCTTTAAAATCTGCTGATAAATAGAGACATAGGTTGCCCTAGCATCTTCAATACCCCCATAATAAAAGTCCAAACAACCACAACGTCCTAAAAAATTATGGAATCCGTTCCCGCCTGCCCCGTGACTTCTCACAAGTAAAAAATCAAAATAAGGCGGCAAGGGTAAATTTAGCTCCCAAGCAAATTCCGCTGGAATACCATCATAATTAATCGTTGCTGGATTTAGTAGAGGTGGATAAGGGTGATTTATGTATTTTTCTTTAAACTCTTGGGATTCTAACCAAGCAAGAACCATATCTTTATGCGTAACAAGTACGCGCACAACATCGGGCAACAACGTGCGCACATCTATAATTTTATCTAACGCTTGGTAAAGTTCCTCAAAAGTCTTTTGCATCTACAATCCTTTAAAAA
>JALEPE010000083.1 GCA_022766795.1 Helicobacter sp. | reverse complement strand
CAATTTAGGATTCCAAATGGAATCCTAAAGGATTAGAGCCTTGATTCGTAGCGGCGAAGCATATATAAGCGTTTGAGCATTTTTTTGCGTGCGCTGATTTTTTGCTTTTTGCGCTTTTCAGTTTTTGGTTCAAAGAATCTTCTTGCGCGACTTTCAGTTACAACAAGATTTCTATCTGCTTGTTTTTTAAACTTTCTATACGCATCATCAAAAGATTCGTTTTCTCTGACTTTGATACCCGGCATCTAAATCACCACCTTTGTGTAAAAATATACTTCAAAATTGAAGTTTGCAATTCTAACATAAAGCGTGCAAAAAATGTGAAAAAATCACACTATAAACGCAAAAATTTGATTCTTTTTACTATTTTACCCCTATATTGTGCTAATATTGCAAAGAGTTTTTAGATTTTCAAAAGGAGTTTTAATGGAACAAGTGCGTAATGTGCGGCAATATTTAAAAAAACGTTATGTGATGTATTTTATTACAACCATTCTTATCTTAACGATTCCATTTATTAGAATCAATGGGAATCACATTTTTTTACTTTCTTTTGACCATAAGCAGTTGCATTTACTCGGCGTTGCCTTTGATATGCAAGAGCTTTATCTTATGCCTTTTTTGTTAATTTTAATGTTTTTAGCAATCTTTTTTATGACGACTCTTGCGGGACGCGTTTGGTGCGGGTGGGCTTGTCCGCAGACAATCTTTCGCGTGTTGTATCGTGATTTGTTGGAAACAAAGATTTTGGGTTTGCGCAAGAGAATGGAGAATCGCCAACTAGAACCCGATATGAGCTTGGGAAGCAATAAGCTTAAAAAGGCGGTTTCTCTTGTGGTTTTTGCGTTAGTTGCTTTGGTCGCAGCGTCTAACCTTATGTGGTATTTTGTGCCACCAGAGGATTTTTTCAAGTATATTCAAAACCCATTGGAGCATAAATTTTTGTTTATTTTTTGGTTAGGATTCACGATTGCACTCATTGCGATTGTTGTATTTATTAAGGAAAATTTCTGTATTTATATGTGTCCTTATAGCCGTGTGCAAAGCGTCTTATACGATAATGACACAATTATGACGGTTTATGATTATAAACGCGGGGGAGCTGTGTTTGATCCTAAAGGCATTAAATTGTGGAAAAAACCCGAAGTGCCAAATGCAGAATGCACAGGTTGTGAAGCTTGTGTGAAAATCTGTCCTACACATATTGATATTCGTAAAGGAATGCAGCTAGAGTGCATTAACTGCCTTGAATGTTCAGACGCCTGCACGAAAGTAATGGGAAAACTCGGCAAAGAAACACTCATTTCTTGGACTAGCCCACAAAGCATTGAAGATCGCCAAAAAGTGCGCTATATGCGATTTAAGACGATTGGTTATATTGTGGCTATGGTGGTTGTATTCTCTGCTCTTTTGGTGATGAGTTCCAAAAAAGAGGATATGCTTTTAAATATCAATCGTCAGGAGCTTTATACGATTCGCGATAATGCGCGTGTGGAAAATTCCTATATTTTCTTGTTCCAAAACACACAAAAGGAAGCTTATGAGTTTTATTTTGAAGTGCAAGGGAATGCGGATATTAAAATTAAACGCCCAAGTAAGCCATTTCTTATTAAGCCCGGCGAAAAATCTAAGCAAGTGGTGGTGCTTTATGCAGACAATAAAAATCTAGCACAAGATGCGCAAAAAGATACGCATATTCCGCTAAACATTAAAGCCTATGCAATTGGTAGCGAAAAGCCTATTGAAGTATTTAGAGAAAGTGTATTTATCTATCCACCAAGCAAAGCCGTGCAGTAGCCGGCTAGGCTCCATAATTATACGGGGTTATAAATGCGTAATGGTGGAATCTACTTTTTAATTTTTGCTTTTGCTTTGAGCTTATGGGCGCTTTTTGCGCTTTATGCACCATTTTTAATGAATCTGCTCATTGCGTTTTTGCTATTTATCTCTACGCAAAATATTTATTACAGCATTGTAAAATTTTTAAAATCCCCTTTGTTAGCTTCAAGCATTATGGTTTTGGGCTTAGTTACTCTATGTTTTTTGCCGATTTTTTATGTTTTACTCAATTTAACAAATATGGCAACAACATTGGATTTAGGTAATTTTCAAAACTTTTTATTAGACACACAAATGCGCCTTAGTAGCTTCATTAAAGACTTGTTAATCCATTTACCTGCTGCGATTGCAAAAGAGTTAAGCCATTGGTTAGAGCAGCTGCACGCAATTCATTGGGGGAATCTTGCTAAAAGCTCCATAAACATCGTAGCTAAAGCATCTAAAAATGGATTTCAATTCTTAAATGATACATTATTTATTTTGATTTTTTTGTTCTTTTTTTATTATTATGGCAAGCGTTTAGGTTATTATTTCTTGCATTTAATCCCTTTTGACCATAAGCAGACAGAATCCCTATATGAAGAAGTGAGTGCAGTGATTAGCGTGGTATTCTATTCATCAATTTTTTCAATGTTACTGCAAGGAACATTATTTGGAATTTTAATGCTATTTTATGGTTATAATGCGTATCTGCTTGGAATCCTATATGGCTTTGCATCTTTAGTGCCTGTGGTAGGGGGAACGCTTGTTTGGCTGCCAATTGCTGGATATGAAGCGTATTTGGGAAATTATACAAATGCTATTGTTATTGCATTGTATTCCATTATAGCCATTGCTACCATTGCCGATAATGGTGTGAAGCCTTTAATTATTTCCTTTATTAATCGCGTGCTTATTAAAACGCCTGTCCTTATCAATGAAATGTTGATTTTCTTTGCTATTATTGCAGGACTTACAAGTTTTGGTTTTTGGGGGATTGTGCTGGGACCTGCAATCACTGCACTATTTATCGCGCTTCTTAGAATTTATAAAACAATGATTCAACCTTATGAGGAATGCTAACCTTTCTATTTATAGGCTTCAATAATTTTCTATACTTTTGCATTAAAATGTTCAAAAGATAAATGCCTTGCTTTTTATGCACATAAAGTTATTTTATAAGAACGCTTTCTGACTATATTTGCATAGTTTTTGCTAAAATTATCCCCAAGTTTGCTATAATGCGCTTTATTTCAAAAGGAGAAACTATGCAGTGTCCCGTTTGTGTCGGTGTAGATTTAGTGATGAGTGAGCGCAGTGGTGTTGAGATTGATTACTGCCCAAAGTGTCGTGGTGTATGGCTAGATCGCGGAGAATTAGACAAGATCATTGAACGTTCCAGCATACCGCCAAGAGAACAAAAACAAAATTATCAACAGTCCCCGCAACCAAACTACCAAAGTCAAAATTATCAAAATCAGCAAAACTACTCTCAAGATTATCGCCATCAAAAAGATTATAAATATAAAAAGCGCGAAAGTTTCTTTAGCGACTTATTTGACTTTTAACGATGATCATCATTCCAGCAAGATTAAAATCCACGCGCTTTCCCAATAAAGTTTTAGCACAAATTCACGGAATCCCGATGATTGTGCGCACTGCAGAACTCGCAAAAGAAATTGACGATGTAGTCGTGGCTTGTGATGAACCCATCATTGCGGAAGTTTGCACGCGTTATAATGTGCGCTCAATTCTTACAAGCAACACACACGAAAGCGGCACAGATAGAATCGCGGAATGCGCAAGAATCCTCAATCTTCACAAAAATGAAATCATCATTAACCTACAAGGTGATGAGCCTTTTTTGGAGCAAGAGGTCATTTTAAGCTTGAAGCATTTAATGGAAAGCGAGAGAAAAAAGCGTGGTGCGATTCCCTTTATGGGAAGTTGTGCGAAGCCTATTACAAAGGAACAAGCACAAGACCCAAATCTTGTTAAAGTCGTGCTGAACTCTAAAAACGAAGCCATTTACTTTTCGCGCTCCGTGATTCCTTATAATAGAGAAAATACAGAATCCGTGCAATACTTAGGACATTTAGGAATTTACGCCTTTAGCGGAGAGAGTTTGCAGGAGTTTTGTAAATTACCAAAATCCAACCTAGAATCCATAGAAAAGCTAGAGCAATTACGCGCCCTTGAAGCGTCTCAAACGATTGTAATGGCAAAGGTAGAATCCCAATCATTTGGCATTGACACCAAAGAGGATTTGGAACGCGCTTTGCAAATTCACCACTCATAATAAAGATTTATTTTGGATTTTAAAAATATTTAAGCTTTTTTAGAGTAAAAGCTAAATGCATTTTACATAAATAAATATTATTTAGTTTTTATCAAGAAAGGACGATTATGAATCATTCCAACAAAAGGGTGTATTTAGACAATAATGCAACCACAATGCTAGACCCAAGAGCAAAGGAGCTAATGGAACCTTATTTTTGTGAAAAATATGGTAATCCAAACTCACTGCATAGCTTTGGGACAGAGACACACACGGTAATCCGCGAGGCTTTTAATCATCTCTATGAGGGGATTAATGCGCACGATGAGGACGATATTATCATTACTTCTTGTGCAACAGAAAGCAATAATTGGGTGCTAAAGGGCGTTTATTTTGATATTTTGCGCTTTGGCGAAAAGAATCATATCATCACAACGCAAGTAGAACACCCAGCGATTCTTGCTACCTGTCGGTTCTTGGAAAGCTTGGGAGTAGAAGTAACCTATCTGCCTGTGGGAGAAAATGGCACTTTGAATCCAAAAGACTTGGAAGCCGCTATTACGGATAAAACCGCATTGGTTAGCATAATGTGGGCAAACAACGAAACCGGAATCATCTTCCCCATTGAAGAGATTGGAGCAATTTGCAAAAAACGCGGAATCCTATTCCACACAGATGCCGTGCAGGCAATCGGTAAAATCCCTGTAGATGTGCAAAAAGCGCAGGTGGATTTTCTAAGCTTTAGCGGACATAAATTCCACGCTCCTAAAGGAATCGGGGGGCTTTATATCCGCAAAGGCGTGAAACTCACTCCCCTATTCCACGGCGGAGAACATATGGGTGGCAGACGCAGCGGAACGCTCAATGTACCTTACATTGTTGCTTTGGGAGAGGCAATGCGACAAGCAAGTTTGCATTTAGACTTTGAACGCAACAATGTGCGCCATTTGCGCGATAGATTGGAGGACGCACTGCTTGAGATTCCAGATGTTTTTGCGGTGGGTCATCGTTCTTTGCGTGTGCCAAATACGACTCTAGTTAGCATTCGCGGTGTTGAGGGCGAAGCAATGCTATGGGATTTAAATAAATATGGAATCGCTTGTTCCACTGGCAGCGCGTGTGCAAGTGAGGATTTAGAAGCAAATCCCGTAATGAGTGCGATTGGTGCGGATAAAGAATTAGCACATACCGCGATTAGAATCTCTCTTAGTCGTTTTACAACACAAGAGGAAATTGATTATACGATTGAAATTTTTAAAAAATCTATTGCGCGTTTGCGCTCTATTTCAAGCAGTTATTAAAAGGAAAGAAATATGGCAAAAAATGAATTATTAGGTGGTGCGTTGTGGGACGCATATAGTAAAAAAGTTAGTGAAAGAATGGACAACCCAACTCATTTAGGTGTCATCACTCAAGAAGAAGCAGACAAAAGAGGATTGAAACTCATCGTAGCGGATTATGGTGCGGAGGCTTGTGGTGATGCGGTGCGCCTTTATTGGCTCATTGATAGCAATGATACGATTGTAGATGCGAAATTTAAGAGTTTTGGCTGTGGAACCGCGATTGCAAGTAGCGATATGATGGTGGAACTCTGCCTTGGCAAAAAGGTGCAAGAAGCAGTAAAAATTACAAACATTGATGTAGAAAAAGCCTTGCGTGATGAGCCAGACACTCCAGCGGTTCCGGGACAAAAAATGCACTGCTCCGTAATGGCTTATGATGTGATTAAAAAAGCAGCCGCGCTTTATTTAGGCAAGAATCCAGAGGATTTTGAAGATGAAATCATCGTGTGCGAGTGCGCGAGGGTTAGTCTTGGCACACTTAAAGAAGTGATTAAACTTAACAATCTTAAAACCATTGAGGAAATCACGGAATATACCAAAGCGGGTGCATTTTGCAAAAGCTGCATTAAGCCCGGAGGACACGAGGAGAGAGAATATTATTTAGTGGATATTTTGCGTGATGTGCGTGCAGAAATGGAGGAGGAAGCCCTCAAAAACAAAGCGGATTTAGAATCGCAAGGAAATTTGGATTTCGCAAATATGACGATTATTCAAAAAAGTAAGGCGATTGAAAGCGTGATTGATGAAAAAATCCGCCCGATGTTAATGATGGACGGCGGAAATATGGAGATTATTGACTTAAAAAACGCAAGTGATGGCTACACAGATGTTTATATCCGCTATTTGGGTGCTTGTAGTGGTTGCGCAAGTGGAGCAACCGGCACACTCTTTGCGATTGAATCTGTGTTGCAAGAATCCTTAGACCCTACAATCCGTGTATTTCCTGTATAATTTAACAAATGGAATTTTAAACTTTTGCAAAAATATTGCTTTTTTCTTGAGAATAAAATATAATTCCACTTGCCCTTTTTGAGACTTGTGCAATAGGGTTTTTAGATAATGCTTCAGGGTGGGAACACAGCAGAGCCCCTAAAAATCTTGTGTGCCGCAAGTATCTTAAAAAGGGTTTTTACTTCCAAACTCTCTATTTTTTAACATTCTAGGTTTAATATGATTAAAAAACTTACGATTCATTCTTTTTTGCAAGAGGAATTTTCTCATATCATTGATGTGCGCTCACCTAGGGAATTTGCAGAATCCCATATCCCCAATGCGCTGAATTTTGCAGTGTTAAATGATAGCGAATTTGAAGAAATTGGCATACTCTACAAAAAGAATCCCTTTGCAGCAAGGGTGCTTGGTGCGAGTTTTGTCAGCGCGAATATGGCACAACATTTATTGAAGTTAAAGGATATGATAAGCCCTAGACAGCCGATTGGAATCCACTGTGCGCGCGGTGGAATGCGTAGTCAATCTATGGCGATTATCCTAGATCATATCGGTTATCAAGTTGCGTTATTAGAAAACGGCTATAAAGCTTATCGTAGCGAAGTTGTGCGTTATTTGCAATCCCCCTTGCCTCACCGCTTTATCACGCTTGTTGGACAAACAGGCAGCGGAAAAAGTGAAATCATAGAAGCTTTTACCGATTCTTTAAATTTAGAGGAAATCAGCAAGCACTTAGGCTCAAGCTTTGGTGCAATTCTAGGTAATCAGCCAAGCCCAAAAATGTTTTCTAATCTACTTTTTACGCGTTTAAGGGAATTAGAAAATGCGCCTTTCGTGCTCGTTGAGGGTGAAAGCAAAAAAATAGGTTGTGTTGTTTTGCCTAGTATTTTATACGAAAGCTATCAAAGTGCGCCCAAGATTCTAATTCAAACACCACTAGAAAAGCGGATTGAAAGAATTTTAAAGCAATATGGTAAAATTACGCCAATGTTTTTTGAAACAGCAATGCAAAAAATTGCCCCCTTTATGCAAAAAAGTTATTGGCAAGAAGCTAAGGATTCTTTCTATTATGGGGATTTACGCAGAGTGGCAGAAATTTTGCTTGTTGAATACTACGACAAAGTATATAAAAAGGAATCTTATGATTGTATGATTTCCTACCATACGATTCCACAGGTAATTGCGGAAATTATGGATTTTGCTAGGAAATATTATTAATAAAGGAATATTTTGGATACTTATACTTATGGTGAATTATTAAAAGAGCTAGAAACTAAATGCAATAACATTGAAAAGATTATGCAACCAGAATCGCTAAAGGCAAGAATTGCAGAGATTGAAAACCTAGAACAAACAAAAGAATTTTGGGAAGATAGCAAGAGAGCTGGAGATTTACAAAAAGAAAAGAAGCGGTGTGAGCGGCAACTTGATAAATACAAAACTGCCAAAAATGCGCTTGATGATGCACAAGAGCTTTTTGAGCTTTCAAGAGACGATAATGAAAGCCTTGAAGCACTTTTTGCAGAATCTGATGAGCTAGAACATATTATTAAAAATGCAGAAATTGAAGTGATGTTAAGTGATCCTTTGGATTCTAATAATGCAATTTTTACAATCACTCCGGGCGCGGGTGGAACGGAATCGCAAGATTGGGCGAGTATGCTATATCGTATGTATTTGCGCTGGGCAGAACGCAATGGCTTTAAAGTAGAATTACTAGATTATCAGGAGGGCGATGAAGCAGGGATCAAAGATGCTAGCTTTATCATCAAAGGAGAAAACGCTTATGGTTATGCAAAAGCCGAAAATGGCGTCCATCGTCTTGTACGTATTTCACCCTTTGATGCAAACGCCAAACGCCACACAAGTTTTAGTTCTGTCCAAGTTAGTCCAGAAATTGATGATGATATTGATATTAATATTGAGGAAAAAGATTTACGCATTGATACCTATCGCGCTTCAGGAGCAGGTGGACAACACGTTAATAAGACAGAATCCGCCATCAGGATTACACATATTCCTACTAAAATTGTAGTGCAATGTCAAAACGATAGAAGTCAGCATAAAAATAAAGCAAGTGCGCTAAAAATGCTAAAATCTAAACTATATGAGTTAGAAAGGCAAAAGCGTGATGCAGAGACAAACAGCGGGGATAAAAGTGAGATTGGTTGGGGACATCAGATTAGAAGTTATGTGCTAACGCCCTACCAGCAAGTTAAAGATTTACGCTCCAATATCGCTTATAGTAATGTTGATGCAATTTTAGATGGCGACATTAATGCGATTTTAGAAGGTGTTTTGATTCATCTTAATACACAAGGCGCAAAGCACTAATTACAATCTCCCTTCCCTACTCTCACACTTTCATTAAGGAATCAAAGATTCTGCAGATTTTAATCGTTCCTCTATTTTTTCTAAGCGTTCTTCTTGCTCTTTTTGTATTTTGACCAAATTTGTGGTGGCTGTAATTTGGTTGAGCAATACCCATAAACTTAATGTTGCAAATATAATTGTAATTACACACGAAACTAAAGCAATTTTTACTGCTTTTTTAGCTGTGCCTTGTGCTAATTCTATTGCGTTTATATTATCCATTTACATATCCTTTGTTGTATTGGTTTGAAGTTGAATATAGCGATACGTCAATGTTAAAATCAATGAAAATACTGATAATACCATCACGATACTAGCCCCTGCTTGAAAATCATAAAGGTAAGCAATCGTGATTCCACTTAACATAGAAATAAAGGAAATCGCACTTGCAAGAACCATCATTTTTGCTAAAGATGCGGTAAAAACCTCACTGCAATACGCAGGAATACTCACAAGCGCAATGATGAGGATAATCCCGACAGAACGCATAGAAATCACAATTCCAATCGCAATTAACACCATAAGCGCAACACTAAATGCACGTGTATTAATCCCCTGCAAACGCGTAAAATCTTCATCATAGCTTAAGCCTAAAATCACGCGGTATTTCAGCATCACAAAGCCGAGCAAAACAAGACTAAAAAGCAACATCACGCCAATATCCTCTTGCGTGATACTTAAAATACTGCCAAATAAATACCCCATAAAGTCCTTATTATACCCCGGAGTTAGCTCCACTAAAATTACCCCGAGTGCCATTCCAAATGCCCACAAAGATCCAATTAATGAATCTAAACGCTCTTTAGCATACAATAGCATATAGGCTAAAGCTACTGCACACAATACGCTAAAGAGGGCTGCGCCTGCTAGAATCGGAATCCCAAAAAATACAGCAATTCCAACCCCTCCATACACACTATGCGCAATTCCACCCGCGATAAACACCATACGATTTGCTACAACAAGAGTACCGATGATTCCACAAATTATACTTGTAAAAAATGCACCAATCAGCGCATTTTGCATAAAGGTATAAGATAAGGCGTTAATCAATCAGCCACTCCAAGCTTTCTTCATTTAATTCCGTTTTGATTTTATCCATTTTGATACTCGCATTTAAATATTCTGTAATTTCTAGCATATCAATGAGTGCATTGCGCATACAGCTTGTAGCACCCGGGCTTGGTGTCATATTAAAGGTAATGCCTTCACCACTCTTAATCTTACGCTCACCTAATACGAGTTTTTTTGCTTGCTTATCAAGCACTTGCGGACGAATCCCACCAAAGCCACTCGCATAAGTTAAATCTTCTAAAGTCAGCGATGGGATAATTTTTTGTGCCTCTTTAATAAAAAGCTTTTTGCCAAGCTCTGGAATCTCATATAGGAAATTACGCAAAATATAGTTACGGATTTCGCTATCAGATAATAAATCTAATATAATTTTTGTTGTTGCCCATTCTCCAAAACCCGAAGTTTTCAAAAAGTCTAAATATGTCCCATTTTTATAACGCTCTAATTTAGGAAGTGAAAGCGCAGTTGGTCCTAGGCGATTCTTACCTTGTGCAACAACATCGGGATCTCCGTGAATTGCCGCAAATGGAAGTTTAGGATTTTGCACGGTATAAACTTTACCTCGCAGTTTATTGCCCGGAATAAAGAAAAAACTACCCGCCACAGGCAAACAACCAAGTTCCATTCCATAGCCCATATTTTGCGCTAGCAACAAAGAATGTGCCCCAGCATTCACTAAAACAAAAGAAGCGGTGATTGGCTCTTGACCCTTTGCGCGAATAGTATATTTTCCATCTCCTTGCTTGATAATATCCTTGACTCGATAATTAAAGATTACATTATGTTCATCTTTAAAACTTTGTTCAATCATATGGTTTGCCACAGAGCAAAAATTCATTGCACAAAAACTCTTACGCACACCAGAACCTACAACATTTTCAACTCTATCACTTCCATCTGCCATTTTAATGATATTGGGTTCAATTTTCCTCAACTCCTCTTTATCAAAAAATTCTAATTGCGGATAAATTTCTTTAAATTCCTCGTGTCGTTTCTTGATAAATTCCACTTCTTTATCACCCACACCAATTGCCATTTTTTGATATTCAAAAATGCTCTTATTTTGTAAATTATGGTAGAGTGCGTAAGATTCTATTAACTTAGCCGAACGCGAAACCTTTTTAGCCTTTTCAAATGTATAATTTGTCTCAATATCTCCCGCGTGGATTGTTTGAGAGTTATTATTTCCACTCGAACTAAGCGTCGCAGGTTGCGCATATTTTTCTAATAACACTACCCTTTTTAAATCTGTGTATTGTGTCAATGCGTAAAATAACGCACAACCAGAGATTCCAGCTCCAATAATTGCAACATCATAAGAATTATTCATTATTTTCTCCTATTTTAGAGTGTCCCAAAAGCATTTCAACTTCACAAAAATGCTCATCTGCACTATTGATATTGTAAGTCGTATTAATTTTTTTTGGCAAATTATGCACGGTAACTTCCTTATTCACATACAAAACTTGTTTTGCATATCCCATCAAAATAGATACATCGTGACTTATCATTATTATAGTCTTTTCTTTATTGATTTCCTGTAATAAATGATAAATCTCTTTTTGACTTTTAGAATCTACACTCGCCGTTGGCTCATCTAAGAGTAAAAGACTTGGCTCACCACACAAGGCTCTAGCAATTAAAACCCTCTGTCTTTGCCCGCCAGATAACTCGCCAACTTTTTTGTGCGCATAGGATTCCATCTGCAACTGCTTTAAGCAATGCATAGCCTTTTGTTTAGCGTCATTTGGCAAAAATCCTCCTAAAAGTCCGGGTTTTAAAAATCCCATCATCACGACTTCTAAAGTGGTTATAGGAAAATGACGATTTAAAAAGGTGTTTTGTGGCACATAGCCTATTTTTAAACTAGGATTCCGTAAAATCTCTCCGCTACTAGGCTTTAGCAATCCTGCCAAAAGTCGCGCTAAAGTGCTTTTACCGCCACCATTTGGTCCAATAACTGCCCAAAAATCACCCTTATGAATCGTCCAATCCACATTATATAAAATTCTCTCTTTGGTAAAATAAAATTTAACATTTTTGCAATCAATTATTTTTTCGCAACACATTTCACTCATTGCTAAATGCCTTTTTATTTAAGAGATTCCGCATTCCATAAACCCGATAAATCAATAGTTTCTCTTGATTGATACTTGGAATATCTTTGCCAATTTCTAAAGACGTTAAAGCAATTTTACCAATAATTTTTCTACCCTCTTGTGTTTCATTTTGTAGCGTTCTTAATCCCCACACATCGTGCAAGACATAAATTTCATTATCTTTTTCCCCAACATAAAGCATAATATGCCCGGGCATTCCCAATAAAGTTGCAAATGGGATTCCATTATTTTTAATAAAATCTTTCTTTTCTTGCAAATCTTGCGCGTTTATCTCTATAAATTGACTTGTATTAAAGGTTTGATACATTTGTGCTTGAGAGTTTCTAGGCAAAAAGAATCCAAAATTTCCCAAAATATCCCGCAAAAACATTGAGCAATCCCGATTCCCAAACATTCCTCCCCAACCATATTTTTCTCCTAGCATTCCTTGCGCTAAAGTTGCGAGAGCAAGAGTGGAGAAAGACATTGGAAACTCTGCAAATCTTTCTTTTTCTACCATAACTTTTTTAGAATGTGCATACCCTTTGACATCGCGGACAAATATCTCTACTTCAAAATGTGTTTTTGTCTGTTTTAACAGCGGTAGCAACATTCCAATTCTTGCGGATTCCAAGAAGTGATTTTGTGTATCCTTTAGTGGTGTGTAATCCTCTTGAACCACCACAAAATTTTGCCTATTTTTTAGCGATTCTACTTGTTTTTTCTTTAAAATTCCAACATCAAGCACACTCACCCAACCACTAACAAACCCACTTTCCACATACGCCCACGCTTGCGAGCGTGAATAATGCGTGATTAAAACAGGTGTTCCCAAATAAATATAAGAATTCTGCCAATAATCAAAGGGGAATCCCTCCCCTGCCTTCTTAGGATTATAAAAACGAGGCTTTAATGTCGGCAATACACGCAAATGTGTGCTTTTTGTAATGATTGCAGGAATTTTTACGCTAGGGTATGTGCTGAAATTCGCTTCTAGCTCTAAAGCTTCAATTTCCTGCTTAGAATAAGGCTGTAAATTCTCACCAAAGCCTAAATTTTCAAATGCCGCATCAATACCCCATTTTACATCTCTTATTGTATGACGTGCAACCCCATTTAATGGGCTAAAAAATTCTTTTAAATATTCTTGCTTTAGAGATTCCATTGTATCTTTATCCAAAACATTAGAATCCAAAGTGAATGCGTGTAGATCTTGTGGCGGATAATTTAACGCAATGGAATCTTCATTAAAATTTTTTGGCGCACAACCTAAAAAAAATGCAATGCACACAAGAAAAATAAAACCTCTAACCATTATGCCCACACTTTTGCGTACATCTCTGCATCAAAGCCAACAAGCACCCGCACTTTAGAATCCTTAGAATCACATACAATCACTGGACGCTTGATCAACATTGGTTCTTTAATAAGCCACTCTTTCATCTCTTCTTGCCCTAAATTTAAATCCTTTAAACCAAGCTTCTTGTAAGTTGTTCCTTTCTTATTAAATAACACATCAAGCGACACATCTTGTAGCCAAGATTCTATATCCTCTTGTGCAATACCTTGCTTTTTTAAATCTATAAAAATATAAGCGATATTTTTAGATTCTAAAAATGCAATTGCTTTTTTCACACTACCGCAAGTTTTGATTCCATAGAGTTGCACCATTTAACAACCTTTAAAATAAATTTATTAAAAACATATAGCAAATTATCCCCATAAACATACTAAAAATAGCGTTTTTAGATAGCATAAAGCACATTATGACGCACACAATTCCAAGTATTTCATAAGTGCCATACGTTACACTCCAAGCCGTGTCTTTTAAGCTAAAAAACACTAAAAGTGTCATAATAAGTAGGGGCATTGTATCTTGCAAATATTTCAACCAAGCATTATCTGCATTTTTGCGCAATGCGATAAAAGGCAAAAATCGCGTCAAAGCTGTCCCAACAGAAGCCATAATAATTGCACCAATCATATAAAAACTGCTTAATTCCTGTGATTCCATATTATGCCTTTTTTGCAATAAGAGGTTTAAAAATCAGCAAAATAGCGATTCCACTTAATAAGCTAAAAATTAAAAAATCCTCTTTTGGAAACACAACCAAGCCAAAAATTCCAAGTAAAATCGCAATAAAAAAAGGTTTTTTGCAAGTGGAATTTTGCAATAAAACAAGCGTTAAAACACTAAAAAGAGCAGTTAGCACAAACTCTATTCCCTTAGGGTTAAACGCAAAATATTCTCCTAAAAAGATTCCTATTCCGCAACCTGCAATCCAATAAATATGATCCAAAAATGTGATATAAAGATAATTTTTCTCCAAATCCTTGGAGTTTAATTTTAATGTTGCTTGATTGCTTTTTAAAACCGCAAATGTTTCATCGGTTAGCCCAAAAAGCACATAATATTTACCAATCCCAAAATGCCTAATATCGTCCATTATGGAAAGAGAATAAAACAAATGGCGGATATTTAGCAAAAAAGAAGCAATGACAATTTGAAAAAACCCTGCGTGAGCCGCAAGAAGCGATACAAGCAAAAATTGCCCAGCACCCGTAAAAATCAACATCGCACATAAAATTCCATAATACCAAGCAAAAGATGTGTTTGCAAACAAAATCCCAAATGCGATTCCAAGTGGCAAATATCCCATTAATACCGGCAATGTTTGTATAAAGCTTCTAAAAAACATTCCACTCACCAATAAAAATTAAGCGCGTATTATAGCAAATCTTTTAAAACCTATTGCAAGAAATCAGACTTGACATTTTGTTTTTTTTATAATGCCAAACGTCGTTAGACTATTTTTTATTAAGGCTGAAGTATGAAAAAAACTTTTGGTTCTCTTATTTTGAGTGTAGTTTTGGCTTTATCGATGAGCGGTTGTGTAACAGGCGGTAGCTCTGTGCATCCAAACTTAAAAGACAAAACTTCAAGTGATTTCCGAAAGGAGATTAAAATCCGCAAAACCACCCTTACGCAAATCGTAGAAACCTATGGCAATCCTAACGTAGAAGAGTTAAGCGGTGCTGGAACAGGTTGGGTTAAATATTATTTAACAGGCACAGATTCCGCGCTGCTTGCATTAGGGACAGATACGCTTTTAGATATAGGTGGAGAAATGCTTTCTAGTAAAGTGGATTCAAGCTACGGAAAAAGAGCTATCAATTCTGCAGGAAGCAACCTTAAAAATGGTGATAAAAAAATGAAAGTTTTACACATTGATTTCAAAAATAATATCGTCAGTGATTGGAAACTTTACGAGGAATAATCCGCTAAGGCGTAATAATCGCGCCTTAGAACATCTCATATCCTAGCAAAATACATTTATCAAAGTAGGGTAAAACACACATTGCCTTGATGTCTCCGCCAATTCCAATATCGCGTAAAGTCTCATAATAGCGAATATCAAACTGCAAATAACTTCCAAATGCCGCCCTTGCGTCAAGCAAAGGTGAGTTGGTGGTGGTTGCGATTCCAACTCCGCTTTGCTCATTAAAATAAATAAACCAATCAATCTTGCTAAACACAAGCACGAGAGCGTGTATTTGGTTTAGAATCTCTTTTTCTTTTGAGGTAAGCAAATGATAACCCTCACGACTTACAACAATCCGATGGCGAAAGCGCACGAAATTGCGCTCTAGCGTCTGCTTATGCACTTGCGCATAAAAGGAATTAAAATCCATTGCAAAAGCACAATGTGTGCTAAATAATACAAATAACGCCAATTTGCAGCAATGTTTCCAAAAAGTGTATTTTTTATTCTTTAGCATTTTAATTCCAATTTCAGCCTTTGTATGTTTGGTTGCGTCATTGCGAGTGAGTGAAACGAACGAAGCAATCCATAATCTTAGCGCAAATTAACTTTAACAATGGAATTTTAAAGAAGTTTAATATTGTAGATTGCCACAAAAAGCTAAAGCTTTTCTCGCAATGACGAAGTAGCCTACATTGTAAATTTCCACAAAGTTTTACGGCTTCTCGCAATGACGCAAGGGTAAAGTAAAAATTTCAAGTAGCAATTCTTTGCAAAATTCCACAAAGTCATTGCGAGAAAATTTGAAAAATTTTCGTGGCAATCTATAATCTTGCATATCCTTAAGTTTTTCAATGGAATCACAAAGGCAAGATTCGCATTATGGGTTGCTTCGGTTGGCTTTGCAATGACGAAGTGGGAAGCTTTTAAGTGTGTAGTATTTTTCTAAGGGGGAGAGGCTTGAATGGCGAAGTCGCTCCCTCCCCCTTAGAATCCCCCACCCCGACAACGCTTCTATTAAGGTGGTGCTAACGCACAATTTGTTTTAAATGGATTCCATTATTGCATCAAATCTTTGATAAAAGGTTGCTTTTGCTTCTTTTAAGGACATTGAAACTGCACCAATCTTAATGGAATCTCCACCGAGTGTGGCGACTTTTGTTAAACTCAAATTAGAATTTTCAAGCAAAGCCTCTAGTATGCTTACATTTTGCGATTCTAAAGCTACCAAAATTTGTGTGGGTGCTTCCCCAAAAAGCATTGTAAAATCCAAATTTTCCACACTCTTAACACCGACATTTCCACGCACACAAGCCTTTGTGAGTGCCATTGCTAAACCGCCTTGATAAATATCCACTGCACCCTTTAGGATTCCGCGTTCATTTGCTGCATTAAGCACACTCCACAAAAAAAGCTCGTCTTGCAAATTAATCGCCGCTACTTCACTTTTAAAGGAATTGCCCAAATATTTTGCCACCAAACTTGCCCCAAATTTTGGTTTAGAATCCTTAGAGGCTAGGCGATACACTTCTAATCCCGCTTCTTTAAAATGCGATTGTAAAACATTATTGACATTATCTAGCACACCCACTCCCGCAATGCTTGGCGTAGGATAAATATCCTTGCCATTGGTTTGATTGTATAAACTTACATTTCCGCTTACCACAGGGGTATTTAAGGCTTTACAAGCCTCTTTAATTCCCTCGCAAGATTCCTTGAATTGCCACATTACCTCTGGATTCTCTGGGCTTCCAAAGTTCAAACAATCTGTAATCGCAAGGGGGCGTCCGCCACGCAAAGCAATATCGCGTCCGACTTTTGCCACTGCTTGTTTTGCGCCTTCTTTTGGGTTAAGATAGCATAGGCGACTTGGGCAAGCGACACTCATTCCTAAGCCCTTGCCATTTTCCTTGACGCGCATTACACTCGCACCTCCTACACCGCTAGGAATGATTGTGTTGGTTTGCACACTAGAATCGTATTGTGTATAAACCCAAGCCTTATCACAGATTTCAGGCGTATTAAGCAGTGTTTCAAAGACTTCCTGCACATTTTGCGATTCTAATTTTTCTTTCTCTAAGGAAGCAATAGAATCCAAATAGGTTGGATTCTCGCTCACGGGACGCTTAAGGATTGGTGCTTTTTCGCTTAGAGGCGCAATAGGAATCTCGGCGCATTTTTGCTTATGCCAAAACAATTCCATTTTACCGCTATTAGTAACTTCCCCAATGATTGCGCAGTCTAGCTCCCATTTTTTAAAAATTTCTATGATTTTTGCCTCACAGCCTTTTTTTGCACAAATGAGCATTCTCTCTTGACTTTCACTTAGCATTAACTCATAGGGCGTCATTCCACTCTCGCGCATTGGCACTTTATCTAGGTGCATTACCATACCGCTTCCGCTGCGCCCTGCCATTTCAAAGCTAGAGCTTGTAAGTCCTGCCGCACCCATATCTTGGATTCCAACAATTAAATCTTGTTTAAAGAGTTCCAAACAAGCTTCTAAAAGTAGTTTTTCTGTAAAAGGATCTCCCACTTGCACCGTTGGACGCAAGGATTTGGAATCTTCATTAAAGGAATCACTACTCATTACCGCGCCGCCCAAGCCATCGCGTCCTGTTTTAGAGCCAACATAAATCACAGGATTCCCAACTCCCTCTGCCTTGCCATAAAAAATTTCATCACTCTTTACGATTCCAAGCGAAAACGCATTTACCAAGATATTGCCCTCATAACTTGGCTCAAAACTCATTTCACCCCCAAGCGTTGGCACACCCATACAATTTCCATAACCACCAATTCCCGCAACAACACCACGCAATAAATAGCGGTGCTTTGCGCCTATGGAATCCTTTTTAGTAATATCGCCAAAGCGGATAGAATTAAGACTTGCAACAACCCTTGCACCCATTGTAAAAATATCGCGCATAATACCGCCCACGCCCGTTGCCGCACCCGCGTAAGGCTCAATGAAGCTTGGGTGATTGTGCGATTCCATTTTAAACACCGCACCATAACCTCCGCCAATATCAATGATTCCGGCATTTTCTCCCGGTCCTTGAATCACCCAAGGCGCACGGGTGGGGAATC
Source organism: Helicobacter sp. (assembly GCA_022766795.1). GTDB lineage: Bacteria > Campylobacterota > Campylobacteria > Campylobacterales > Helicobacteraceae > Helicobacter_D. The sequence continues at coordinate 34,133 of JALEPE010000083.1, read as the reverse complement.
CATTAAGATAGATTTTACTAGATTTATAGCTACAATGCTCACTCCACATTGCCGAAAAAATACCGAGTTCTACAAGGTTTGGTTCTCTATTTAGAATCTTTAGGATTGCATTATAATCCTCCTGTGTGAGTTTATGCTGTGCTAAGACTTTTTGCAAGTTCTCCATTTTTCTTACCTTAGTGTGTAAAATTTACAAAATCAATGAAAGTTTATCAAATGACGCATAAAGTATAGATAAACTAAGATTGCAATAAAGTTAAATTAAGTAGAATATGTGCGTTTTATTTTATAAAACAATTATTTCAAGGAGAAATTTAAGATGAAATACATCAAGTTTTTCAAAGAGTTAAACAACAAAGATGTCCCGATTGTTGGGGGAAAGAACGCAAGTATTGGAGAGATGTTTCAAGAGCTTGTGCCAATGGGGATTAAAGTTCCCAATGGGTTTGCAATCACAAGTGAGGCATATTGGTATTTGCTAGATAGCGCAGGGATTCTTAAGAAAATTAAAGAATTACTTGATGGGATTGATGTAACAGAAGTTGATGTATTAAATGTGCGCTCCAAAAAAATCCGTGATATGATTTTTGGCACTCCCTTGCCCAATGATTTGCGTGAAGAGATTTTAGAGGCGTATAGAATCTTGAGCGCAGAATATAAAATGGAAGAAGCCGATGTTGCCGTTAGAAGTTCTGCAACGGCGGAGGATTTACCCGATGCGAGTTTTGCAGGGCAACAAGATACTTATTTGAGTGTGCAAGGGCAAACCGAGTTGATTCACTATGTGAAATCTTGCTTTGCTTCTCTCTTTACTGATAGAGCGGTAAGTTATCGCGCTTCAAGAGGATTTGATCACTTCAAAGTAGCACTTTCTGTGGGTGTGCAAAAAATGGTGCGCTCTGATAAAGGAAGTTCTGGTGTAATGTTTAGTATTGATACAGAAACCGGCTTTAAAGATGCGGTTTTTATCACTTCTAGCTGGGGGCTTGGAGAAAATGTTGTAGGCGGAACGGTAAATCCCGATGAATTTTATGTCTTTAAACCCTCTTTGGAGTTGGGAAAACGTCCTATCTTGAAGCGTCAGTTAGGATTCAAAAATATTAAAATGGTGTATGCGGCTCCGGGCGCAAAACACCCAACAAAAAACATTGAAACAACCGAAGAGGAGCTTAAAAGCTTTTCACTAAGTGATGATGAAGTTCTAACGCTAGCGCGTTATGCAATTTTAATTGAAAAACATTATTCCAAAGAAGCAGGGGAATATCGCCCAATGGATATGGAATGGGCAAAAGATGGCAATAGTGGAGAACTTTTCATCGTCCAAGCGCGTCCTGAAACCGTGCAGAGCCAAAAGATGAAAAAACAAAGCAACACACTTGAAAAATATTTCTTTAAAGAAAAAGAGGAAAAAGAAATTTTACTTACCGGAAAGGCAGTGGGTGGAAAAATCGGCACAGGAAAAATCCGCGTGATTGATAATATCGCCAATATGGGAGAACTAAAAAGAGGGGAAATTCTTGTTACGGATAACACAGACCCCGATTGGGAACCCGCGATGAAAAAGGCGGCGGCTGTGATTACGAATCGGGGTGGGCGCACTTGCCACGCTGCGATTGTTGCACGCGAAATTGGTGTGCCTGCGATTGTCGGCGCAGTGGGTGCAACAGAGAAGCTAGAAACAGGAATGGAGGTTACCGTTTCTTGTGCGGAGGGTGAAGATGGTTTTGTTTATGCTGGAATCCACTCTTTTGAGATTGAACAAATTGATTTAGCGAGCCTAGAGCAGCCAAAAACTAAAATCTATATGAATATCGGGAATCCCGAGAAAGCCTTTGCATTCTCTATGATTCCAAACAATGGCGTGGGGCTTGCTAGAATGGAATTTATCATCAATAATTACATTAAGGCACACCCTTTAGCACTCATTGATTTACACAATGGCAATAAGGAATTTGATGGCGTAGAGGGCGTGAAAGAGATTATGTCTGGATATGCAAATCCCAAAGACTTTTTTATTAAAAAAATCGCAGAGGGCGTGGGAATGATTGCCTCTGCATTCTACCCTAAGCCAGTAATTGTGCGCACAAGCGATTTTAAATCCAATGAATATTGCCGAATGGTAGGTGGCAAGGATTACGAGCCACACGAAGAGAATCCAATGATTGGTTATCGTGGAGCAAGTCGTTACTATTCCGAGCAATACCGCCAAGCCTTTGAGTGGGAATGTGAGGCACTCGCTATGGCTAGAAATGAAATGGGATTTTCTAATATGAAAATTATGATTCCATTCTTAAGAACACCTGAAGAGGGACGCAGAGTGTTAGATATTATGCGTAAAAATGGATTGGTGCAAGGCGAAAATGGCTTAGAAATTTATGTAATGTGTGAATTGCCTGTGAATGTCATTTTAGCTGATGAATTTTTACAACTCTTTGATGGATTCTCCATTGGTTCTAATGACTTAACACAGCTGACTTTAGGTGTAGATAGAGATGGAGAGCTTGTTAGCCACGTTTTTGATGAGCGCAATCCTGCACTGCTTAAAATGTTTAAAATGGCGATTGAAGCGTGCAAAAAACACAATAAATATTGTGGAATCTGCGGACAAGCCCCAAGTGATTATCCAGAAATTGCAGAATTTTTAGTAGAAAATGGAATCAAATCCATTTCATTAAATCCAGATTCCATTATTGAAACTTGGGATAGGGTTGTAAAGTTAGAAAAAAAACTTGGAATCTCTTAGTCGGGGATTTTTCCCTGCACTCCCACTATTGACATTCTATTCAATAAATTTATTTACTAGAATTTTTCCCAATATCTTTATATGAAGCGTGAAAGTGTTGTTGAATGTTGTTTTAAGCTTTAAAAAAGCTTAAAAAATAATTTCAACTTCTTTATTAAAAAGTATTTCAAATTAGCATTGTATAATACACCACTTTTTCTTTACTATAAGGATTTTCTTGAAACTTGCAGTGTTTGATTTTGATTCCACTTTAATGGACGGAGAGACTATTGACCTACTAGCAAAGGCAAATGGCAGTTTTGATGCTGTATGCGCAATCACAAAAGAAGCAATGGGGGGAGGAATGAATTTTCATCAGAGTTTAAAACTCCGCGTTGCCACACTAAAAGGAATGCCTCTTTCTAAAGTATATGCTGTATGCGAGAATCTTAGCTATAATCCGGGCGCAAAAGAGTTGATTACCACTTTGAAAGCAAGGGGTTATAGAGTGGTTGTCTTTAGTGGCGGGTTTGATGAGGGCGTAGAAGCTGGGAAAAAGATTCTAGGCTATGATACAAATTTTAGCAATACTCTGCACCATACAGACGGAATCTTAACGGGTGAAGTGGGCGGCGAGATGATGTTTGGTTACTCTAAAGGCAGAATGCTTGTAAAATTGCAAATGCTTCTTAAGGTTTCCCCAAAGGATACGATTGTTATTGGTGATGGCGCTAATGATATTTCTATGTTCCCCTATGCAGACAAAAAGATTGCATTTTGCGCAAAACCTATTTTAAGAGAGGCTGCAAATATCGTCATTGATGAAAAAAATTTAATGTTAGTAGAAAAGTATCTTGACTAAGGAGAGGATATGCAAGAAAATATTTCATTTTCGCTTTGGTGCGACTTTATTGAGCGCAATTTTTTAGAAAATGGTTTCGTTAAAATGATTCAAGATGGGGCGGTAAATGGTGCGACAAGCAACCCGTCTATTTTTCAACAAGCCCTAATGAATGAGAGCTATTTGGAACAAAAGGAGTCCTTAAAAAAATCTCTAGATGATAACAAGAAGGCGATTTATGAAGCCTTAGTTAAAATGGATATTCAACGCGCCGCAGAGATTCTACTGCCTCTTTATGAAAATAATACCAACGATGGTTATATTAGCATTGAAGTAGATCCTAATTTGTGTGAGGACGCAAAAGCAACGATTGAAGAAGGCTCGCGTTTATTTAATGATATTGGTTACCCTAATGTGATGATTAAGATTCCAGCTACAAAGGCAGGCTTTAGCGCAATGGAGGAGCTAATAGCACGCGGAATCTCTGTGAATGCGACCTTGGTATTTAGCAAAGATCAAGTGGTGGGCTGTATGGAGGCATTTAAAAAGGGTTATGAAAAATTTAAGCAAATTAGCAAAAAGGAAGCAAAAGACTATCCACGCGCGGTTGTAAGCGTGTTTGTTTCGCGTTTTGACCGCAAATGCGATTCTATCTTGAAAGAACACGGAATCCCAACAGCAACGTTAGGAATCAAAAATGCGCAATATCTTTACCAAATTTTAAACTCCTACACATTGCCTGCGGTGCGCACTTTATTTGCAAGCACAGGTGTCAAGGGCAATGAATTAGAACCCGCCTATTATATTAAAGAACTCTACCACCCATATGCAATCAATACGGCACCGCTCACGGCTTTAAATGCGTTTGTGGAACTAGAAAACATAGAGGAAGCTTATTTGCCAAGCCTAGAGGAGCTAGAGGAGTTTTTTGCAAGTGTTAAGGAAGCGGGGGTAGATTTAAATGCGGTTAGCAAGGAGCTTTTAGAGCAAGGGTTGGAGGATTTTAAAGTCGCATTTTCCAAAATTTTAGAAAGTTTATAGAAAGATTAAACATATTTTTTGCAAAAAGTGCTATAATAGCGAGTTTTATTTTAATTTTTAAGGATGGCTTATGTTAAGTGGAATAATTAGAGAGAGTATTTCTAAGTCTGATGCAAAGACTTTAAGAAAAAATGGTTATCTAATTGCCAATATCTATGGAAAAGGCAAAGAGAATATCCATTGCGCGTTTAAACGCAACGACTTCATTAGAGAAGTTAAGAAAAAAACAGATTTAATCTTTGAAGTAGAAGTTGGCGCACAAAAATATCCTGTGGTGATTCAAGAATACCAAAAAGATCCTGTTACGAGTGAAATTATCCATGTAGATTTGATGTTAGCACAACAAGGAGTGGTGGCAAAATATTCTGTAAAAGTGCACACGATTGGGACACCAAAGGGGCTTAAAAACAAAGGTGTTTTGATGATGTCTAAAAAACGTATTAAAGTAAAATCTGCACCAGAAAATTTACCCAAAGACTATGAAATCAATGTGAGTGATTTAGATGTAGGTGATGTTGTGCTTGTGCGGGATTTACCAGCATTTGATGGAGTAAAAATCGTAGAGCGTGATGATGTTGCAATCGTTGGTGTGATTAAATCTCGCTAAAATGTTTCTGATTGTAGGCTTAGGGAATCCGGGAAAAGAATACCAAAACAACCGCCACAATATCGGATTTAAGGTTGTGGATTCCTTAATCCAAACGCTAGGTGCTATAAAGCAAAGTAGCAAAAACTTCCAAGGGGAGCTTTATAAAAGCTCCACGCTTCTACTTTTAAAACCCTCTACTTTTATGAATTTATCGGGAGAATCTGTGCAAAGTGTGCTGAATTTTTATAAAATCACAGATTTTTTAGTGATTCACGATGAGCTAGATTTGCCTTTTGGAGCGGTGAAATTTAAATTTGGTGGAGGGAATGGCGGACACAATGGCTTAAAATCCATTGATTCTTTGTGCGGCAATGCGTATTATAGAATCCGCTATGGAATCGGAAAACCCGCTATTAAAGCGCAAGTGATAAATTGGGTTTTGCAAGACTTTAGTGTTTTGGAGGAAAAACAAAACCAAACATTGATTGCGCATTGTGCTAAGGCAGCTTTAGAAATACAGAAGCTGCAATCCCCAAAAGATTTATCGGGTTGCATTGCAAGCAAATACACGCTTAGCCCGCCAAATACTGAATCACAAAATCTCTCTAAAGCTACACTATGAGTTTATTTACGCGTTATATTGGCTTATTGTATTTAAAATATTTTTGCATTCTCTTTGTATCTTTGGAGTGTTTTTTTGTTGCAATTGATTTAGTGAAGTTTTTAGATAATTTACCCAGTTCTGCAAACTTATTTATTTTATTGCTTGTATATGACTTTATGTATGCGTGCCAGTTTATTTTACCGCTTTCTTTGGTTTTAGCGCAGATTGCATTGATTGTTGTACTGCTTAAAAGCTCACAATTTACAGCATTTTTGGCTATTGGTTACGCAAAATTTAGAATCCTATTGCCACTTTTCTCACTTAGCTTGTTGGTTACTTGCATTTTTATTCTTTTAAACGCGACTCCCTTTGCGTATGCGAAAGAGCGCGTAGATTTGATTATTGATCAAGGTTTTGTGGGAAATTTTAAGAGTGATTTATTTATTAAATACAACAACAATTATATTTATTTTCAAAAAATCTATCCCCTACTAAGAAGTGCGGAGAAGGTTGTTGTCTATGAATTTGATAAAGAAAGCAACACTCTATCACGTATTGTGGAATCCCAAAAAGCTAAATTTAATAGCACTAATGAAGAATGGGAGCTAGAGAATGTAACCATTACAGTATTAGAAAAAAAACTTGAGATTGGAAAAAATCCGCTCATTGTCCAAAAAGAAACAACTTATACAACCCTGCACGGATTCCGTCCTAAAATCCTAGAAAATATTTACGAAGAAAAAGGTAATGTGTCTATTGTAGATGCGTATGAGGCATTTACGCTTTTAAAAGAACAAGGCGCAAACACACAAAGGGTGCGCGGTGCAATTTATAACTTGATTTTCTTTCCATTATTTGCACCTTTAATTATGGTGTGCCTTGCGGTGTTTATTCCAAATTCTAATCGCTATGCAAATTTAGGCTTAATGTCTTTAGGAATGATATTGGGAGTTTTAGTGATTTGGGGCATATTTTTTAGCTTCTCCAAACTTTCAGTAAGCGGGTTTTTACAGCCAGAAGTTAGTGTTTTAATGCCAATATTTGCATTATTTTTAGTAAGCAGTTTTTGCTTTTATAAAATCTTAAAATCATAAAAGGAGTTACTATGACAGCACTTTTAAGTGTGAGTGATAAGAGCGGAATCGTGGAGTTTGCGGAGGGCTTGGTTACATTAGGATATACAATTCTATCCACAGGAGGAACTCTAAAAACCCTTCAACAAAGCGGAATAGAGGCTTTAGATGTGAGCCAATACACGCAAAGCCCAGAAATGTTTGATGGACGCGTCAAGACTTTACACCCCAAAATTCACGGCGGGATTCTTTATCGGCGTGGGAATACAGAGGATAAAAGAATCGCAGAGGAGTTTGGAATCCGCGATATTTCTCTAGTCTGCGTCAATCTCTACCCCTTTAAAGCCACTATAGAGCGCACAGACGACTTTGGTGAGATTATTGAAAATATTGATATTGGCGGACCTTCAATGGTGCGCGCTGCGGCAAAGAACTTTGAATCCGTGCTAATCCTCACAAATCCTGCGGATTATAATGAAGTCTTAACGCGGCTTCAAAACAACCAAAACACCTTGGAATTCCGCCAAAAGATGATGATTAAGGCTTACGAGCATACCGCACATTACGATTGCACCATTGCAAACTATATGAACAAGCGATTCAATGGCGGCTTTGGAGAATCGCATTTTATCAACGGAAAGCTTGTCGCTCCCACGCGTTATGGAGAGAATCCACACCAAAAAGGCGCGTATTATGAGTTTGGGGATTTTTATTCCAAGACTTTTCAAACGCTTAAGGGCGAGATTAGCTTTAATAACCTCACAGACATTAATAGCGCGGTGAGAATCGCCTCTAGCTTTGGTAAGCGTCCTTGTGTCTGTATCGTCAAACACGCTAACCCTTGCGGATTCGCACTCAAAAGCACTTTGGTAGAATCTTATGTTGAAGCATTAAAGTGCGATTCTATCTCTGCTTTTGGTGGTGTTGTGGCAGTCAATGGAATCGTGGATTTAGAACTAGCCCAAGAAATCAACAAGATTTTCATTGAAGTGTTGGTTGCCCCGCAAATCACGCAAGAAGCCTTAGCACTCTTTGAAACAAAGAAAAAAATCAAACTTTTTGTCTGCGGTGGAGAGCATTTGCAATTCCCCAAAGACGCGCAGGATTTCAAACACATTGAGGGCGGGTTCGTCTTGCAAGATTCCGATTCTATTGCAGAGGGTGAAGTCAGAAATGCCAAATGTGTGAGCAAAACACAAGCGAGTGCATCGCAAATGCAAGATTTAGAGATTGCCTATAAAGTCGCGAGTTTTGTGAAGTCTAATTGTGTCGTGTATGTCAAGGATTCCGCAATGGTTGCGGTGGGTATGGGAATGACAAGTCGCGTAGATGCGGCAAAAGCCGCAATCAAAAAGGCGCAAGAAATGGGGCTAGATTTAAGGGGTTGTGTGTTGGCAAGTGAGGCGTTTTTTCCTTTTAAGGATTCCATTGAGGAGGCGCATAAAGTGGGTGTGAGTGCGGTGATTGAACCCGGTGGTAGCATTCGCGATGAAGAAGTGATTGAATGCGCAAACGCAAATGGAATCGCACTTTATTTCACGGGCAAGCGGCATTTCTTGCATTAAAGTAACAAGAATGCAAAACTATCCGATTCTTTTAATCACCACCGAAAACTATGTGCCTTTTGCGGCTTGTTTAATGACAAGCATTATTCATAATACAAATAAAATAGTGGGGGGGCAGGATAAGCCTTATTGCTTCTATGTTTTAAGCGATTCTCTTTGCGCTACCACACAAGAAAAACTCCTTAGGCTTCAATTTAAACTCTCCGCAATCTATCCTTGCGAGATTTTTATTCATCTTTGCAAGGATACGAAGTTTAGCGCAAAACAGCTTCCCGCACTCAATGGAAATTATGTAGCGTATTATCGGCTTTTCTTTGAAAAATTTTTCCCACAAACTGCGCAAAAAGTATTGTATTTAGACATAGATATGTGTGTGTTAGGGGATTTACGAGAGATTTTCACTATGGATTTAGGAGATGAAATTTGTGGTGTGGTGCTAGACTTTTATAGTGCAAATCGCAGATTAATGCCAAAATGCCCAACTTGTCCGATTCTCAACCTCTCCCAATCTTATTTTAATTCTGGACTGCTTTTAATTGATTTAGAAAAATGGAGAATGCAAAACATAGAATCGCAAATTGCACAATCCCTTGATTCTTATTATTTTAAGGAACACGATCAAAGCATTTTGAATTTTATCTTACAAGACAAAGTCAAGATTCTACCTTTGCAATGGAATCTCTTGGTTTATCATTATGCCAACTCTAAGGCTTGTGATGAGGGCAAGAAATATAATGTATCCTATACGCGCAAAGAGCTTCAATGCGCTTTAGAGAATCCCAAGATTCTGCATTATTATTTGGACTACAAACCTTGGAGGGACGATAAAATCTATGTGGATACTAAGGGTGAGTTTCTAGGCAAGTATTGGTGGGATATTGCGCAAAAGACACCTGTTTTTGCAGAGGAGCTTATGCAACTGAAAGAATCCGCAAGTTGCGCAAAGAGTTTTCAAGCAGCTTTGGGATTCCTTTTGTTAAAATTTGCGCGTTTTGGGCTTTATTTCTTGCTTCCTATTTTAAGCTATTGGGCAATGAAAAAGGGTTTGAATCATCAATTTTTACAAGAGATTCCGCGAGGCGACTATAACCTTTCCATAGAAATAGGCAAAGAGGCAATCAAAGCCTACAATAAAGGCAAGGGTAGATTGCTCACCCTGCCTTTTAGAATCCTCAATTTACAAAAGAGATTCCAACTTGCTAGAAAGAGGCTAGAATATTTGTGAAAGTATTCTTTGCTTTTTATGGCGTCCTTGCGTCCTCCTCATTGCGAGGAGCGAACACAGTGAGAGACGAAGCAATCCATAAGCATACTTACAAATTTCACCACCTCGTCCTTGCGCCCTCTCTCTGTCATTGCGAAGCGTTAGCCGAAGCACACATTTGCGTTAGCAAATTTGCCCACACTTGCAAATCCATAATTTTTCAAAAATTAACCTTTGCAATAGAATCCTTAAAAAAATGCTAGATTATGGATTGCTTCACTTCGTTTGTAATGACGCAAATGGTAAAATTATAAGCAATCCAAAGTTATAGATTGCCACGAAAATTTTGCAAATTTTCTCGCAATGACGCAATGGGAAGCTTAAAAAGCAGTTTAATATTTATAGATTTACGCTGAAGCGGGTGCAAAGCTGTGTACAACGCACGCCATAACCCTTAAACATATATTAAGATTTTTTAATCCTCAATATAATTCTTTAACTTTCTCCCTACTTTTGGATGTTTTAATTTTTTAATAGCACTGGATTCTATTTGCCTTACTCTCTCTCTTGTAACATTTAATTCTTTACCAATTTCTTCTAGTGTTCTATCTGATTCATCTTCTAACAATCCAAAGCGCATACGAATCACAGCTTTTTCTCTTTCATTGAGTTGATCTAAAACATCATCAATTTGTCCTTTTAAATCCTCTTTTAAAATGTGTTCCATTGGACCAATGGAGCTTTTATCTTCTACAAAGTCTCCAAATTTTCCATCTTCTCCATTGCCAATAGGAGCTTCTAGACTAATAGGTTCTTTTGTGATTTTAATGACATTTTTTACTTTATCCACAGGCAATCCTACTTCTTCAGCGATTTTATCTAAATCGGGTTCTTTGCCCTCTTCTTGTAAAAATTTACGCATAATTTTATTAATACGATTAATGGTTTCAATCATATGGATTGGAATCCTAATAGTGCGGGCTTGGTCAGCAATCGCTCTTGAAATGGCTTGCCTTATCCACCAAGTCGCATAGGTAGAGAAGCGATACCCTTTTTTATATTCAAATTTATCCACTGCCTTCATTAAACCAATATTACCTTCTTGGATTAAATCAAGGAAAGGAAGTCCTCTATTCGTGTAGCGTTTCGCTATACTCACCACTAATCTTAGATTGGATTTAGCCATTTTAGTTTTTGCTTTATCAGCAATATCTTTACCGCGTTTAATTTGTTCTAAGATTTGTTTTAGTTTTTCCGGTTCTAAGTCAAAGCTTCCCTCACTAGCAGCTTTTGTCTGAAATAGTTTTTTAATCTCCATATAAGTAGATACCATTGTGGCTTCAGGCACTGCTGCGGTAATGTCCGCTTTAGACATTTCGGTGATGTTCTCTAAAATCTTTTTGTGGTTATTGAGTAATATATCGTTAAATAAAGGCAAACGATATTCTAAACGTTTTAATTCTTTATCAAAGCCCTCATCACTCTTAATTGTATTTTCCATTGCTTTAACAAGCTCATTAATGAGTTTGCTTGTAGGTCCTAAATCTAAGAGTTTTTCTTTTAAAAATTGTTTTTTATGGGCAAGCGTTAAGAGATAAAGCATATCCTCGCAGTTTTCATTATTTTTTTCTAATTCCCAAGTCTTTAACCAATCTTTTTTAGCCTTTTCTAAAGTTTTAAAGCTAAGGAGGACTTTTTCTACACGTTTTTGGTCTTTTTTACTGATAGGCTTTTTAGAATCCTCACCCTCCTCGTCCTCATTTTCATTTTCATCCTCTTCATTATCCTCTAATCCCTCTTTGCCCTCCTCATCATCATCAAAGCTTTTAAAGAGTTCCTTAACGCGTCTTTCTCTATTGATTAAAGCTTCTTTATAATCCAAGATAAAATCAATCAAATAAGGCACAGAACAAATAGCGTCTAAGATAATATTCTCACCCAATTCAATGTTTTTACTTAGTTCTATTTCCTCATCTCTTGTCAATAATGGAATCTGTCCCATTTCTCGTAGATACATTCTAACAGGGCTATCGCTACGACTCCATTCCAAGAGTTCTCGTTCTTTCATAAAATCAAATTCATCTTCTAATTCTTCATCTAAAAGACGTTTTTTATCTTCTTTGATTTTTCTTGCTTCATCTTGGTTTAGAATTTTTGCCACTTCCGAAGCAGCCATTAAACGCTTTTTGTGTTTTTTAGCTAATTCGCTTACACGTTTAGCTTGCGCTGCTGTTGGGAGTTTGCCTAAGACTTGTGCAACTTTTTCATAAGAGACATATTTGGAGGAATTTTGAAATAAATCATCTAGTTGTTGATTAATAGTTTTTGCAGACATAGAAACTCCGAACAATAAAATGCGTATTTAAGGATTTAGGTTACTTTTAAGCCATTGAAAAATCACGCATTATATCTAAGAAAGTTGAAAATGGGGTTAATCCAAATATTTTTAACAAAACTTCCAGCAATCTCTAATTTCTTTTAAATATTTTTTATCCATTTCGGCAATCAATAATTCCTCTTTATCACCCAAACAATCAATAATTTCACCATTTGGAGAAGTAAATAAGGAATCTCCATAAAAATTCCATAGCGTCTTTGTGATTGTATCCTCAAATTGTCCGATACGATTTGCACGCAAAATATAGCAGCTATTTAAAAATGCGCGCATTTTGATAATGCTCCTCCAACGCAAAGAAGAATCAAAAGTAGAGGCAGTAGGCAGCAACACACAATCCACTAATTCGTTTTTCAGTTTTATCCAAAGTTCATCAAAGTGTAATTCATAACCAAACACAACAGAAAATTTAAATCCCCCCACATTAAAGATCGGTGGTGTTTTTAAATGCTTTGGCATTGTATTTGCAAAAAATTCTACTTCATTCCAATGCGCATAAGGCATTAACTTCTGCGCTCTATAACTTAATGCTTTGCCTTTATTAAGAATAAAAATCGTTTTATAAATTTTATTGCCCACTACTTCAAACATTGGAGCAACCATAATAATATTGTATTGTTGTGATATTCTTATAATCCTATCGTTCTCCTGCTTGATTGCTTCTATCCATTGCATTTTTTTGCGTTCATTAAGCTCTAAAATTTTAAAAAAAGGATTTAGCAAATATTCCCCAAAGAGTATTACCTTAACTTTTGCATCCACCGCTGTTTTAATATAAGATTCTATTTCACCTTGACTTTTATTTGAGAGTTGTAGTGCAGAAATTTTCATTCTTCATCCTTTGCAAATTGCATTTTTAATTCTTGGCATTGTAATTGTGCATTCTCTAACATTTTTTGTGCTTTTTGTAAATGTTCCATTCCATTCTTGTAAAGCTCTAAGCTCTCATTGAGTCCAATATTATCATCACTTAGCTTCTCCAAGCATTGTGCAACATTATCTAAATATTCTTCAAAACACAATTCTTTTTTCATTATTTCTCCCTGTTTTCTAATAATTTCTTCGCATCAATACACAAATTTTTCCAAGGCGATTGCGAATTAATAGCTTCACATCGCGTATAGGATTCCATTGCTGCTTCTATATTATTTAATTTATCATATAAATACCCCTGTAAATAATAAATCTGTATGCGCTCCGTATCTAACTGCGCATAAGATTCCGCCCTTTGAAGCAACGCTAAAGATTCTTGAAATTTTGCCTCACGATTCAGTGCTTCCACCATACCAAGCTCTACCCAAGGCGAATATTCATAGCGTTCGTGCAAGGCTTGTAAATCCATTAATTTTTGTGCATAAATTTTAATGGCTGTATCATCTTTACGCGCAAGCGCATCTTGCAAGACCACGCGATAAACCTCAATCAGTTTTGTGCTGTTTTTTAATTTATCCTCCAAAATCGGTATTAATTTAAACGCTTCTTCGTAATTTCTCTGTTGCGCTAACGCCATAAATAAAACCCACGTACTATCATTATGATTAACATCGCTTAATAAATTCAAGGTATCACGCGCCGCAAGGGCAGCTTTAGGATAATTTTGTGATTCATATTCTACCCAAGCTAAGCGGTATAACCATCTCTCTTTTTGCTTTACATCTGTAGCATTAATAGACTTTTCTTGTGCAATTTTTAAGGCGGGAATAAACTGCTTATTGGCATACATACAATCAAACAAGCGTAAAAATTCGGAATCGTTAAGCAAAATTTTTACATCATATAGGCTTCCATAATAGGACGCGTCTTTGCAATTATTGCTTTGCAATGCGTTTTTGGTGAGTGCTGTAACTGCATTGATTAATACAGGGTGATTTTCACCCAAAATACTATCCAAATCCTCACGCATTGCAAAGACATTTTCATACTCACCTATTTCGTAATATGCTTGTGCTTTTTTCTCTAAAGCAGTCTTTGCTTCGTCTTTTCCTTTATATGTTTCCATTACATAATCATAATGTTCAATGCGTTTTTTTACATCACCTTCCCTGTCATTTAGCAACAATGCGTCATCAAGCCCTTTTATTTCCTTGCGTTCTATTTCGCTGTCCGTCTCTTTTAAGAACATTTGGTAATAGCGATGTGCCTTTTGTAAATCCCCTGCTTTATCAAACCATATTCCCATACTTTTAAGCATAGGTAAATATAAAGGATCTGTTTTATCCTCTAATGTCTCAAACATCACCTCTAACACCTTTGCAGGTGTTTCATAAATTCCAGATTCCGCCCATTCCTGCATTAACGCATAATACTTTGGAATCTCTTTTAAAAAGAATTTTGGATTCGCATCTAACGCACTTTTTAAATACCTATCTGCATTACGTTTATCTTCTGCTTTGCGATAATAATCTCCAAGCAACACAGAGGCTAAAGAGGCAACCTCTAAATCATTCGTTTCTTCAAGCACGGATTCATATAGCTCTAGCACAACTTTTCTATCACCTCGCTCATACAAACGCTTCCCATAATCAAGCCTTGCTAAAAGCTCATATTTATCACCTTTATATTCACTAAAAAGCCTGTCATAATAATATTTTGCTTCCTCAAAAAACTTCATCTCTGAATAGGTTTTCGCAATAACAAATAGCACTTCTGCAATATGAATATCCGTAGGATATGCACTTATCCAAGCCTTACCAAGTGCAATAATATCTTCATAATCATCAGGACGCTGTAATCCATCTAGCGCAACCAAACGCAAATACAGCACATCGCGTTTAAAAATCGTATCAGGATATGCCGCTAACATATCATCAATCGCATCTAAAGATTCCATATATGAACCACGTTCCACAAAGGATTGTATGCTCAAAAAGCTGTCCTTATCCCTCCCTACTTGATGATCCATCGGGCGCATTTGCACATCTAATACCCCAATATATGGAATCTCATCAAATTGTATTGGAAAATTGATACCATAGCTTGGCTCATCATCTAAAAACGGAATCGCACCCTCATAGCCCAATATTTGCCATCGCTTGGAATAGGGATTATTTTCTTTTGGAATAGGCTTACCTGCCGCTAAATCAAATTCTGTGTTATAAAGTTGCATTTTCTTACCTGCTTTGGGAGTAATTCTCAGATAAAAACTATTTGTATTGTTCTCCACCGCTTCGGGAGTAATAGAAAAAAATAATGTTTCACTGCGTTGGAATCGCGAGAGTAAAGCAGCATCAAATTTACATACAACCGCACTTACATCGGAATTACGATTCCATTCCTCCACACAAGTAAAGGGTGTGTCATCACGCAAATTTAACACGGCAAAGTTACGATTGCCCTCTCTCCCACCATCAATATAAAATTCAAGAGAGAATGCCATTTCTAAGAGAAGCATAAAAAGCATAAAAATGCGAGTAACACACCTAATGCAACACATTAATCCCACTTTCCTTGTTAAAATTTAGAATTATACTTTGTTTTGTTTGAAACTTTGTTTTAAAGCTCTACAAACTCAAAATGGCTGATCTCTGCTCTCGCTAAAATGCGCATAGGTGGTCCCCAAAATCCTGTGCCACGATTCACATAAATCTGTGTCGTTTTACTATGCTGATATAATCCAGCTAAATAGGGCTGTTCTAGCTTTACAAGGAATCGGAATGGAAAAATCTGTCCGCCGTGTGTATGCCCGCTTAAAATTAAATCCACATTATGCGATTCCTCAACCTCTAAAGCGAACTTTGGTTGATGCGCTAGAAGCACCAGCGGATAATTAGGATTCCGTTTTTCTAGTGCTTTATCCAAATTTGGTTCTAACGCCCCGATTCTACGCCCAAATAAGTCATAAACACCAGCTAAATTTAATCGCGATTCTCCCTTTTGAATCTGCACACAAGCATTTTCCAATACAACAATTTTTAGAGTTTTTAATGCTTTCATTAAAGGCTCTATGCCGTGAAAATACTCGTGATTGCCTAGCACAAAGTAGATTCCAAGTGGTGCTTGAAGTTTAGAAATCTCCTCTATGGCTTTTGACACTCTAGAAATTTCCGCATCAACAATATCCCCTGTTAGCACAATAAAATCAGGATTCAATGCGTTTATTTGTTGGACAATTCCGCGCACTACATTCTCTTCAATCAACCCACCAATATGTAAATCACTAATTTGCACCGCAGAGATTCTACCTTTAAAATTTTTAAGTGGAATCCTAAGTGATTCTATACGCGGTTGCAATCGCCCCTCTATTAAACCTGCTCCCAAATACCCAAGCGCAAAGATTCCACTTGTGATATTAAGTGCATTTTGAAAAAAACCTCTGCGCTCTTTGGAAAACTTTGGAAACAATGCGCTTATGAGTTTTAAAAGCAGCGATAAACATTGATAAAGCAACATCACAACAAATAGTACAAAACTAACGCCAATGGATAAGGACACCAAAAAATATAAACTCTGTGGAAAATCCATAAAATACCGCGCAGTAAAATATAAGACTACACCTAGAAAATTAAAGACAATAAAATATTTTAAAACTAAAAGCGGAATTCTAACTTTAATAATCTGCTTAAAAAAGAAAAAATAAATACTTAAGTGGAATCCCAAAAAGACGAGCAAGGCAATAAGCGGAAATAGATTTTTCATAGTTTTTGCGCAAATCCCCATAAAAGCAATAATGCTTGCAGACCGCACAGAAACACACCAAAGTAAAAAAACCGCTCCGTATTTTTCTCTTGTTCTTTTAAAAAATTTTGTGCATAAATTTGCTGTGAGAATGTCGCCAACTCTAAGCGCACCAAAAGCCCATTATCCCCCTCTAGCTGCTGAAGTAAGGCTTGATTGATAATGAGCACATCTTGCAATGCATTAAGATAGAAAATTTTACTTGCATTTTCTAAAAAATTCTCCATACTAAACATCAAATTTCCCCCACCAAAATACACATCATCCAAGGTAGAATTTGCCTGCTTTCCGACAATAGTTGAAACCACGAAATTTTGTAAAGTTTTATGAATAGTGCTTAACTCTTTAATGCACGCTTCAAACTCCAAAAGTAACCGCTGATTATCACGCTTCAGGACATAGTTTGTTGCAATCATTTGCCCCAAAAACACAATACGCTGTGCTAAGAGCCTTTGTTTTCCGCTGATATTGACATAATGCAGTGCTAAATCCTGCTGATGTAAAATCTTTTGATTATTATTTGCATATAGAGCAATTCCAACACCAAGTACAATGCAGAGCAAAATTTCCAAAAAAGTAATAAAAATAATTTTTTTGTTTTGAAAAATACGCAATAAAAAACCTTATAAAATAATCTGCGTATTGTATTATCTTTGATAAAAATTATCAATAAAATATGTTAAAATTAGGCGTTTAATACCAACAACAAGAAGGAATGCCTTTGAAACATAGAATCTTAAACCAAAATTTCTTATGCAAAGCCTGCTCTTTAGTGCTTAGCACTCTATTCTTAACCGCTTGTGCGCAAAAATACGACACATTACCCAATACACGTGTTGTCTCTGCTTGCCAGACACCCATCATCACTTATACCTTTGGCACTGTGCGCCATGGCGATTATAATGACTTAAATTTTTCAAACTCTGAAATTCACAAGTATATTCAAGAGGCACTAGACCAAAGTGGCTGTTTTGCCCATACTTTAGAAGTAACCAATGCTTCTACGCATTATCGCTTAGATGCAGCGTATGGCAATATTAATACCAAAAGTCGCACAGGTGGATTTTGGCATACACAAACAAGCGATTCTTTGATTGTAGAAGTGCAATTAGCTTTTAATCGTATGGATGAAACACGCGTTTTTCAAGGAAAATCAAGCCTACAAAATGCTAATGAGCAGTATTTAAAATTCTTTGGAGAGAAATCTACCATTAACGATACAGAAATTCAAATTATTCTAAAAAATGCAATTAACTCTGCAACCAACGAAGCAACACGTAGTTTTCTTTTAGAAGGTAGAAATAATAGCGAGCGTTAGACGCGGAATCCCGCGCCTAAACCCTTAAAAATCTTGCATTAACATAAAGATTCCAGATAATAATCCATCTACGAAAAATACTGATAAACATACATAAAGCGTTGCAATTCCAACAACAATCTTAAGTGGTAAAGTTGCGTTACGCAAATACACGCTACCATCACCAATAATTGGTTCTTTTAAAAACATATATACGACAAGCTTTAAATAATAATATGCTGCAATCGCGCTATTAATCGCCATTACAAGTGCTAAGAATAAATAACCATTATTAATGGCTGCACTCATCAAATATACTTTACCCCAGAATACAGAAAAAGGCGGAATCCCAGCTAAAGACAACATAAACAACCCCATAATCACAGCCGCTAATGGGCAAAGTCTAATTAAACCAGAAAATTTTTCGTAAGAATGATCATAACGCTTATCCCACATTTGTTCTTTTGTGCGAGTAATCCACAACATTGCAAAGATTCCAAGATTGGTGAAAAAAAATAAAATCCAATATACAAATAACGCTATATACGCTTGCGTCCCACCAATTAGAATCGCACCAAAAGCAAATCCTGCGTGAGAAATTGAGCTATAAGCTAACATTCGCTTAACATCTTTTTGCACAAGCGCAACAAGATTTGGCAGGGTAATTGTTAGCACAACCAGCCCATAGACAACATAATGCACCCATACAATATCCATAAAGAAGCTAAAGATTCTCATCGCCACAACAAGCACCGCAATCTTTGGCACAACAGACATAAACCCCGCCAAGAAAGAATTAGACCCCTCATACACATCAGGCGTCCAAGTATGAAATGGCACCAAAGACGCCTTAAATCCAAGTGAAGCGATGAAAAATGCCACTCCGCCAAACACCAAATAAGCAGGTTGATAATTAGATTCTAATAATACTTGCATTATTCCTACTAAATCCAAATGCCCACTTGCAGCATAAAGCAACATTGAACCAAACGCAAAACAACCCGCCGATAAAGAACCCATTGTGAAATATTTAATAGCCGCTTCAAATGCAGTTGCACGATTATGCATTGCAATAAGTGTATAAAGTGCAAGAGAAGCTGTTTCAAGCCCCAAGAAAATAACAATCAAATGATCGCTGCTAACCATAAATTGGAATCCTGCACACATAAATAAGAAAAGCGCATAATATTCTGCATAAGAAAAATCGTGGAATCGGTTATAACTTAGCGTTAAAGGCACAAACAAGATTGCCGCCGCTAGAATAATCAATTGCCCAAGCAATGCCATACCATCAATCAAAATCAAATCAAAAAATGCCCTTTGTATGCCCTCCATACCAAAAAACATAATATAACCTAAATCCATTCCCAAAAATAGAATCGTAAGCATTGTATAAAGTTGCTTATTAGTAGTTTTTAAGCACATATCCACAATTAAAATAATCAATGCACCCACAATGGCAATCAACATTGGGAAAATACTAAAAATATTTAAACTCTCTAAAGATACACTAAAAGTTTCTAACATTATTCCCCCTCCTTCACATCAGGTAAGATTCTACTAGGCACTTCTAGCTTATCTTTAGATTCTAATTCCTCGCTTTGCTCTTGCATCATTGTAAGCCCAAAGAAATGCAATGCTTCTTGTGTAACAATGCGTGATTGCATAATTGCCATCACATTTTCGACACCCTTGTTAATAGGTTCTAAAATAGGCTTAGGATACACACCAAGCCAAATCACAATCGTAACCAAAGGTAGCAAAGCACTCCATTCGCGCTTATCTAAATCTAGCAACCTTGCATTCTCCTCTTTAACAACTTTACCAAAAAATACTCTGCGGTATAAATGCAACATATACACAGCTCCAACAATAATACTAATCCCAGCAATTCCAGCCATTATTGGAGAAACTTGAAAGAATCCAAGCAGGGATAAAAACTCTCCTACAAATCCCATTGTAAGAGGCAATCCTGCAGAAGCCATTGCCATAATCCCAAAAATCACTGCATAATTAGGCATAACCTTTGCGATTCCACCAAACTCTGTAATCATCTTAGTATGTCGCCTCTCATAAATCATTCCCACAAGCATAAAAAGCGCACCACTAATAATTCCGTGGCTTAGCATAAAAAAGACAGAACCAGAAAGTCCCTCTGCATTTAATGCAAAGATTCCAATCATAATCACCCCCATATGCGAAATAGAGCTATAGGCAACCACTTGCTTCATATCCTCTTGCGCAAATGCGACAAATGCCCCATATACAACCATAATTAATGCTAGAATTGCAATAGGAATCAATAAAACAACACTTGCATCAGGGAAAAGTGGTAGGGAGAATCTCACAAAGCCATAAGTTCCCATTTTCAAAAGCACTGCCGCTAGGATAATAGAACCAATGGTTGGAGCTTGCCCGTGCGCATAAGGCAACCAAGTATGGAAAGGAAACATCGGCACTTTCACAGCCAAACCACAGAAAAATGCTATAAACAACCATAATTGCAAATTTTGCGGAATCGCGCTTAAGCTATACCATTCCAAGAGAGAGAACGTCCAAACACCGCTGACATTAAAGTAATAATACGCTAAAAATAGGATTCCAACAAGCATTAACATTGAGCCTAAAAAAGTATATAAGAAAAACTTTACAGCCGCATAGATTCTACTACCACTTCCCCAAGCACCAATGATATAAAGCATAGGCACTAAAGAAAGTTCCCAAAAAACATAAAACAAAATCATATCTAGCGCACAAAAGACTCCAATCATAATGCTTTCAAGACACAAAAGCGACACGATAAGTTTTTTTGTCTCGTGCTTCTCATCTAAATAAATAAAGCCAATCAAACCAATGAGTGCGCTAAGAATAATAAGAAATAATGAGATTCCATCTACACCCACAAGATAGCTAACCCCAAAGAGTTCCACCATAGAAAATGCAGTTACAAACTGAAATCCATCTGCGCTTTTATCAAAACTATACCAAAGCAATAAAGCCAAGGCAAGTTCTAGCGCACTAATCACAACTGCATAAGTTTTAAGATTCTCCTTAATCCCAATAGCTAAAAGTGCGCCAAGCAATGGGAAAAAGATGAGCAAGGTTAAAATATAGTCCATACGCCCCCCTTATTAATAAATACAACCAGCAACAATAGCACTGCTACAACTCCAAAAAACATAATCTTAAGCATTTTAGAGAGGCTACCACCTTGAATATAACGCATATTTTCACCACTGCTATTGAGTATTTTTGCAATCGCATCTACAACAAAATCAATCACCCTCTTATCTGCCAACCAAGAAAGCTTTGCAATTCTAAAGTAGTTTTGAATAAACAGCTTATCATACAAAGCGGGGATATAATATTGATGGCTTAAGAGTTTATAAATAAAAGTTTCCTGCCATTTGGGCGAAAATCCACCCGCCTTGTATTTTAAGATAGCAAATACGATTCCGCTTAATGCCACAACAGAAGTTACTGCAATCAAACTCCAAATGGTTTTGGAATCCAAGTTTGCACTAAAATCAGGGAGTGTCTGTGTTACAAAATGGTGGAATGTCCCCTCAAAAAATCCGGCAAATACCGCCAAGATTCCTAAAGGCAACATCGCATAGAGCATATAAGGATAAGCCTCGTGTGGGTGGGATTCTGTATGTTTTTTCTCACCAAAAAACACAAGCATAATCAATCTAAAGCTATAAAATGCTGTTAAAAACGCCCCTAACAACAACGCACCCCATAACACATACGCACCGCTTCCAAAGGCTGCTTCTAAGATTTTATCCTTAGAAAAGAATCCAGAGAATGGATAAATCCCCGCTAATGCAATAGAGGCTAAAATCATCAAGATTGCCGTGTATTTAAGGGGTTGATACAATGCTCCCATTTTAGAAATATCCAATTTATCGTGCATTGCGTGCATAACATTCCCCGCGCCCAAGAAGAGCAAAGACTTGAAAAATGCGTGGGTTGCAAGATGAAACAACGCAATCCAATACGCTTCTAGTCCTGCTGCAACGAACATATAACCTAATTGCGAAAGCGTAGAATAGGCGATAATGCGCTTCAAGTCTTTATTGACAAGTGCCATTGTCGCCGCAAAAACCGCTACAAAAGCTCCTAAAGACGCAATCACAAAGCCAATTTCTGGAATCATCGTATAAAGTGGATTTGCACGAATCACTAAATAAACTCCAGCGGTTACCATTGTCGCAGCGTGGATTAATGCCGAAACAGGTGTAGGACCCTCCATCGCATCTGCCAACCAAGTATGCAAAGGGAATTGTGCACTCTTGCCCATAGCACCCACAAAAAGCAGAATCCCAATCGCCACTAAAATCCCTTTGGGTGCTTCATAGATACTGCTTAAAACTTCTTCATAGCTCAATGTGCCAAAAGTCCAATAGATTAAAAAGATTCCAAGCAACATTCCCAAATCCGCAATGCGATTCATAATAAACGCCTCATTTGCTGCAAAGGAAGCAGAATCACGCTCATACCAAAACCCAATCAACATCCAAGAACAAAGCCCCACACCTTCCCAGCCGATAAACAATCCAGCAAAGTTATCACTCATTACCAAAATCAGCATAGAAAAGACGAAAGCACTCAAATAAACAAAGAATCTGTTAAAACTTTTATCGTGGCTCATATAACCAATAGAATAAATATGCACACACAACGATACGAGCGTTACGACAAAAATCATTGTAGCACTCACACTATCAATCAAGAATCCAAAAGGAATGTAAAGCCCCCCTGCTCCAATCCAATCCATTAACACAACCTTGACAATACCGCCTTGCAGAGTATGCACAAACAATAATGCTGAAGCAAGAAAAGAAACTCCAAGCATTAAAGAAGCAAAAACTCCAACACCTACAAATTTCTGTTTTGAAGCAAAGGGAATCCCAAACAAAGAACCCACCAATGGCGCAAACAATGCAACATATAAAATCGTCTCCATACCTAGCCTTCCATAATTTTTAAGTTATCTAAATCTAGCGTATGGTATTTTTTATACCAAGCAATCAGCAACCCAACGCCAACAGCAACTTCACTTGCCGCAACTGCAAGGATAAAAAACGCAAACATTTGCCCATTTAAATCCCCAAGATATTTGCCAACCGCGACAAATCCAATATTAACCGCACTTAATAGAATCTCTGTGGAAAAAAACAACATCAGCAGATTTTTACGTCTAAGCATACCAAAGACTCCAATCATAAACATCAAACTAGATACAATTAAATAATGATTAAGCGTTATCATCTTGCTCTCCTTTGGGTGCTTGTTCATTGAGTGTGAGAGAATAGCGCATTCCCTTGCCCGCTAAGACAATCCCCGCAATCATTGCTACAAGCAACATTATCGCGGCAATCTCAAAAGGAATCAAAAATTTCGTAAATAGCACATAGCCTATCATTTGCACATTGCCAACGCCCTCTTTTAAAGGAATCGTGGCTTCTATGTTTGTGAGATTTTGCGCAATCAGTGGTGCAACTACGATAAAGACAAGCAACAACGCGCCTATACCCGTTAGCGCAAAGAGAATCCTAGGATTCTCAATCTTTTCATTTTCCAACTTTTGACTATCAAAAAACATCATTGCAAAGGCATACAACGCAATCACCGCCCCTGTATAAACAACAATTTGCACAACCCCTAAAAATTCCGCCTCAAGCAAAAAGAAAAAAGCAGAGACAAAAATCATTCCAGCCGCCAACGCACTAAGTGCATAAAGAATATTGCGCGTTGTTACAACAACCAAAAACATTGCCAATGTCAAGGCAGAAAATGTATAAAATGCAATCGCTTCAAGCATTGACTTCCCCTTTTTGTGTAATCTCTTGAGATTCTGTGGATTCCGCATTACTGCTTTCTAAATATTTTAGCGGTGTCGCTTTAATGCGTTCATCTGCATCTATACTCACACTGCCTACACCATCAAATTCGCAGTCATTGCCACTTAATACTTTATCTATCGGAGTTAGCATATCCTCTTTAAGCGCAAAAGACGCTCTTTGCTCACTTGCATTTTCATATCTTTTACTATGCACAATCGCAAGCTCCGGACACACTTCCGCACACAATCCACAATAAATGCACCGCCCAAAATTAATACTATACTCAAAGACTTTTTTGCGCTTATCCTCTCCATAGCCTGTCTCCATACGAATACAATTTGCTACACAAATCTTTTCGCATAACCCACAACCAATGCATCTCTCATTTCCACTCTCAAGCAATCGCTTCAACTCATGCACTGCGCGGTAGCGCGGACTTAGTGGCAACTTCTCTAAGGGATACTGCACGGTATGGATTTGTGCTTTACAAAACTCTTTAAACACGAGCCATAAGCCTACGAACAACTCACCCTTTAATGCACGATTCCAAAATCTTACAAACTTTTGCGCATTACTCAATGGAGGGGTTTGCTCAACGATTTTTATATATTTACTCAATTAACACCTCCAAGACATGCGATACCTGTAATAAAGACATTCAAAAGCGCAAGAGGGAATAAGACTCTCCAGCATAATCCCATTAACTGATCGGGACGAATGTGTGGATAAGCCGCCCTTACCCACATAAACAAGAAAATAAAAAACATTACCTTTAGAATAATTGCGATTCCACCGGGGATAAACCAAAGCGGATTGAAACCACCCAAAAAAATCAAAGACACAACAAAAGAAAGGGAAATCATACTTGCATATTCCCCGATAAAGAACATTCCCCAACGCATTCCCGCATATTCTGTTGCATATCCTGAAACAATCTCTGCTTCGTGCTCTAGCAAGTCAAAAGGCGTTCTATTTAGCTCCGCATATCCCGCAAACAAAAACAAGATGAAAGCCAAAGGTTGGGAAAAGACTAACCAATCCGCAATCCCACCGCTTTGATAATTGTTAATATCAATCAAGGATAAAGAACCCACCAACATTAAAGGTGCTAAAAGCGACAATCCAGAAATCACTTCAAAGCTTAATAACTGCACCGTTGTCCTAGCTGCTCCTAAAATAGACCATTTGCTATTTGCACTGATTCCTCCAAGCAAAGGACCATATAACCCAGCCGCTCCGACACCAAGCACAAATAAGATTCCAACATTAATATCCGAAATAATCGGAGCAATCGTGCGCCCAAAAAGCTCAAACTCCGGAAAGAATGGAATCGGAGCCATTGCAATAAAAGCAGTTGCGGCTGTAATCGTAGGAGCAATCCTAAAAATCAACCGATTTGCCCCGCTAGGTACAATGTCCTCTTTTGTAAAAAGCTTAATCCCATCAGCTAAAATCTGCAAAACACCCCAAGGACCTACCATTGTAGGACCTAAACGGCGTTGAAAAAATGCTAAGATTTTGCGCTCCACATAGGTTGTAAATCCCGCTAATGCAGAAAAAATTAGCACTACAAGTAAAATCTTAATGAGTGTTTCAATCATATAACTCATACTAAAACCTTTAAAGAAACATTTGCATAACGCGTTGTTGGGAATAATGCCAACTCCTCAAACCCGCACACACCCAAAGCACAAAATTCACCCTCCATTCCTTTATCTACAATGGCTAAAACCTGCACAATCTCGCCATTTGCAAAGCACACTTCCACCTTATCTCCATCAGAGATTCCAAGTGTTTGCGCATATTTCTCGCTTAATTGCAAACCATTTTTAGAATCTATATAAGAGGATTGTAAAGTGTTTTTAGAAAAATGTGCCACAGGATTACGCGCATAGAGATTGTAAGATTCCAATTCTTTCAATTCTATGGGTAAAACTTCCAAAAACTCTTTAGGGAAATGCGCCCCCAACAAATACCCGCGAATCTCTGAACCATCGTTTAAGAATCCAAATTGCAAGGCATCGTATTCTATGCTTTTAAAGCCATTTTCTAATGGCAAATCCTGTGTATAATCTATCGTATTTTCATACTCCAAGCCCAACGCCAAAGCAATATCGTTTAACTCATAGCCATTGTAGGGTGTTGCTGGTGCAAGTGGCACAACCCGCTTATCCACATTGACTAATGTGCCTTCCTGTTCGTTTAAATAAGGCAAACGCAAGGCATTTTCCGCGCCTGTGCCGATTCTATAATTTCCTGCCACATTATAGCCAATGCTATATCCCACACCCTCTTTATCCAAATCGCAAATCAGCGAGATTCCAAGCGCATTGGTGCTAGGCGGAAGCAATAAAACCTTAAGAGAACTTAAGCTCTCAATATAGCCTAGAATCCTAGCAATATTATCGGCATTCCTTGCGCGATATATATCAAAACCAACAATCAAAATCGGATTCTTCGCACTCTCTATTGCCTTTTTTACCTCCTCAATGGAATCCCTTATTGAACTCCCGCAATAATCATACAATGCGCTTGTAACCACCTCTATTTCTTGATGAATTTTTTCTACTTCCTCTACTTCTTTAAACTTCTCATTACCCGCTTCATCTAGCACCGCATTGCCCTCTGCGTCTAGCTCTTTTACCTTAACCTTTTTCCTGACTTCCTTTGTGATTGTCTGCATTTCTTTGCGCTCATACCGCTCCACTTGTGCCTTTAGAGAATCGGGCATTTGCTCTTTTCTTATACACACACTTGCTAACAATAAAGCCAAAGCTTCTTCGCTATCTGGTTTATAGATCCCGCAAATCGGGGATTTTACAAAACGATTCACCACAATATCTTGCATTGTGTGAAAATAAGCTAAATTCGCTCCCTTATTTTGTTTCATTGCATTATTAATGCTATGCGTAACCACCGGCATATCATAGCTTAAAGCCCCTCCAAAGCATAGGACAAAAGTGCTTTGCGTAATATCTTTTTGGTTTGCATTTCCTAAAGTTCCGCTTACCTTTGCATAGGTATTCAAAAAACTTTGAAAAGGATACACCTCTTTACAAACCAATTTGTAGCCGAATCTCTCTTTTAAGGTTTGTAAAATCAACGCTTCCTCATTGCTCAAATCACCCGCAAAATTAATCGTTTGCGCTTCTTTAAAAGCGGCAATGCTCGTATTAAAAGCTTCCTTGTCTTTTCTCACTTGCTGATTATTGACATCAAAGCCTAATCTCCCCGCTGGACAGAGTGTAGAGAAATTCCAATCACTTACCACACGATAAACTTCCTTTTCACTTCCGCCAATGCTCTTTTGCTTTACTTCATAAGTGAGCGCACAACCATTGCCACAATGCACACAAGTGCTAGGGATTTTTTTCAGTTCCCAAGCATTGGAACGATATTGAAAATGCTCAATTGTCAGCGCACCCACAGGACACACACTCACACACTCTGCACAATCTGCGCAATCGCTAGATTCCACGCCATTTAAACCAATCAGCGACTTTTTAAACTTCGTCCAAACCCCATAAGCATCTTTTGGCATACTATCCTTATAAGCTTTATCCGGCATTTCACCCTCAAACTTTAATGCCTTAATGTGCGACTTCCCAATCTTGTCCTTACAAAGCGTTACGCAACGCTCACACACAATACACAAATTAGGGTCATACACCGCCTTGCCCCATTGATTAAAAGGCTTATAGCTATCCCTTAGTGCGTAATTCTGCTCTCTAACCCCCACATAATGCGTGTAATTTTGCAACTCACACTCGCCACTTTTATCGCACACGCCACATTGCAAGGGGTGATTTACATCATAAGCTTGCATAATTGCCCTACGTTCTTCCTCAATCTCTGGCG
Organism: Helicobacter sp.; assembly: GCA_022766795.1. Classification (GTDB taxonomy): domain Bacteria; phylum Campylobacterota; class Campylobacteria; order Campylobacterales; family Helicobacteraceae; genus Helicobacter_D. The sequence continues at coordinate 6,421 of JALEPE010000083.1, read as the reverse complement.
TATTTACCACAACTTGCATTCCATCTTTTACCTTTGCATTACAAGCATACACGCGTTTTCCGTCCGCCTCTACCATACACATTTTGCAAGCAAGTGTGGGAGACGCACAAGAAAGATAACAAATTGCTGGAATAAACACTTCATTCGCGCGCGCAACATTTAAGATGCTCTCGCCCTCTTCGCAAAGAATCTCACAACCCTCAATGGTTACTTTTATTTTTTCCATTATGCCACCTTGCTTATTTTGACTTTTTTATAGCAAAATTCATTATTTAAGTCCCAAAAATCTTGAAAATTTAATGTTTGTGGAATCCACAAAATCCCAACCATTCCCTTTAATTCCGCGCTTTTATGCAATATCGCTTCCACTATGTTTTGAGAATCCATTAACTGCACCCCAACCCTTGTTTTCTCTTGTAGTTTTCCCACTTGACTAAATTGTTTAGAAACCTCCAAAATTGGCTCTTTTAATGCTTTGGTTTGCAAATATGCCACCATTCCGTCATAACATTCTAGCTCTCCTAAAGCATCAATGGGAGCTTTAGCGGAATCCCCTTTCGCTTTTGGCAAAGATTCCAAGAAAACAATTTCAATTTGTGGGAGTGCGTTACTTAAAAGGGCTAGAATCTTACCGATATTGTGCGCCCTCTTGTGTGCGTTTAAGTCCTTGCCTAGCACGAGTAGGCTTTTTTGGGCTTTAAAGCTCTGCGCAATCTGCTCTAATTCCTCTTCTGCTAAATTGCATTCGGAAGCTAAATATCCTACATCTAAGGATTTTACAAAGGACTTCAACTCCAAATCCCCACCAAAAACATCATAAAACGCATTAACAAGCAAGGCGATAATAGCTTCCTCACAACCCACTTCATACAAGAAATGCAGAATCTTAGGATAAGGATTGAAGTTTAGAGGATGAAGCAAAAAGACTTGCGCAGAATCCCTCACGCCCTCTTGGGATTCTAAACTTTCCAAATGGATTCCTTGCGGTTTCAAGGCATTTGCAAACTCCTCCACAAATCCACCTAAAAGTAAAATATTTTTGTTCTTAAATGCGTCTTTTTCTAAGGATTCAATCCATTGCGCCTTTCCATTGTCTGCTAAGAAAGATTGCATTAAGGCACTCATTGTGTAGCCCCTATCGCTTCTTTTCTTACAACAATCGTCCAATCCACCTCATTAAATCGCAAGGAATTTAACAAAGTATTGCCACTTTTCTTAACCAAATCCGCACTTTTTTGAACATTATCAAAATCTAGCACTTCAAATAAAAAGATTCCGACTTCACCTTTTTCTAATTCAGAATCCAAAATTTCTCTCAAGCGGGAGCAAAAATCATTTTTCAAATGACGCAAATCAAAACGTTTCATCTATCAATCTCCCCAAATACGATATTTGTATTTCCAATAATAGTTACAACATCGGCTAGATAATGTCCGGGCAACAAGTCCTGTAAAACTCCTGTATGAAAAAAGCTAGGTGTGCGCATTTTTACGCGATACGGATAAGGCTCACCTTCCGAGCGGATAAAGAATCCCAACTCTCCTTTTGGAGATTCTGTGGGGACATAAACCTCTCCCACAGGAGGACGCATTCCTTGTGTAACTAACACAAAATGCTGCATTAAAGAATAATTTTGCGTCATAATCTGCTCTTTGGGCGCGGAGAAATAACGCGTATCCTCACACATTATGAGTGTATCAGTATCCTCGTATTTATCAATGAGTTGATAAAGGATTCTAATGCTTTGGCGCATTTCCTCCATATAAAGCAAATAGCGTCCATAGCTATCGTTGCTCTCGCCCACAGGCACATCAAATTCCAACTCATCATACAGCTCGTAAGGCTCTTCTTTGCGAATATCCCAAGCGATTCCACTTCCGCGCAACAAAACTCCACTTAAGCCCCAACTTTTTGCCATTTCAGGGCTTACAACCCCCACATTTTCTAAACGCATACGCCAGATTCTATTTTCGCTCAAAATCCCTTCATAAAGCTTGATTTGACTAGGCAATAACTCCAAAAATGCTTTAAGCTTTTCAATCCAGTCTTGCGGCAAGTCTAGCGGCACACCCCCGATTCTAACACTAGAATGCGTCAAACGCGCACCGCAATAATCCTCAATCAAATCAATCCCAAACTCCCTTTCTCTAAAGCAATAGAGAAAAATACTCATTGCCCCCACATCAAGCGCGTGGGTTGCAAGCCAAAAAAGATGTGAGATAATGCGATTTAGCTCTAGTAACATTGTGCGAATCACTTTAGCGCGTCTTGGCACTTCAACGCCTAGCAACTTCTCCACACTTAGTGCAAAAGCGTAATTGTTGGAACTTGCGGCAATATAATCCATTCTATCCGTTGTGGGCAGAAATTCATTATAAATCATATTTTCCGCCATTTTTTCCATTCCTCGGTGCAAATACCCCACATCAGGAGTCGCTTTAATGACTTTTTCGCCCTCTAGCTCCAAAATTAGGCGCAACTGCCCGTGTGCGCTCGGGTGTTGAGGACCAAAATTCACCACCATTGCATTATCGCTAATGCGATCAAAAGCAACATTCTCATAAAAGGGCATTAATTTATTGGGTTGTTGCATATCACTTCCTCTCTTTAAGTTCTTTAGAGTTTTCTGGTGTTAGCTTGGTTACAAACAACACACCCTCTTCCTCTTGATACATAATCGGCTGTGGTTTCTCTGCGCCCTCTTTCACCTCTGCGCCATACCCCACTTCATAGCCTAAATGAGAGAATCGCGTAGAATCGTAGCGGTCAATCCGCGCAGAATCCCTCTGCTCTGCACCAATCACATCGCGGTATTCCTTGCCAAAGATTGTATCCACTTCATACCATTGCGCCGCTTCATCGCCTTGTAAAGGGTAGCTTTTCAACAGAGGGTGTCCCACCCAATCATCAGGCATCAAAATGCGTTTAGGGTAAGGGTGTCCCACAGGCAGAATCCCAAACATATCATACATTTCCCGCTCACTCCAATCTGCACTGCGGAATAATCCCGTTACGGATTCTATTTTTTCGCCTTTTTTTAAAAAAGTCTTCACGCGCAACCGCTTTGCCTTATCCATTGCAAGCATTTGATAAAAAATCTCAAAGCCCCCTTTCTTTTCTAAATAATCCATCGCACTTAGCTCACTTAGCACATCATAGCCTATGGATTTTAAGGTGGCTAATGTAGGATAAATGGAATCCTTTTCTACCCATACAACCAAAGTTCCACACTCAATATAGGATTCCACAACTTTAACTTGTGTGCTAAGCTTTTCTACATCAGCACAATAGACTGCATCACTTATTACAGATTCTCTTGGAATTTTTGGCGCAACATAGAATCTATCTTTATAATACACTTCCTTTTGCGCATTGCTTAATGGTTTATTTTTTCTCATATTCTCCCTTTACACCAAACGTTTAGGTTCTTGTGCTCTATTGGATTTTTGTTTGCGAATTTTTTGTTGCAACACCATTAAGGCATATTGTAAAGTCTCTGGACGCGGAGAACAACCGGGCAAATAAATATCCACAGGAATGATTCTATCTACCCCCTGCACTGTGGCATAGGTATTAAACATTCCGCCCGTATTTGCGCAACTTCCCATAGAAATAACCCATTTGGGTTCTGGCATTTGGTCATAAAGTCTTCTTACAAATTGTGCGTGTTTTTTAGTAACAGTTCCTGCAATAATCATCACATCACTTTGTCTAGGACTTGCCCTAAAAATCGTCCCAAATCTATCAAAATCGTAACGACTAGCCCCTGTTGCCATCATTTCAATCGCGCAGCACGCAAGCCCATAAGTCATTGCCCAAAGCGAATTACTGCGCCCCCAATTTAGTAGCTTATCCACGCTTGTTAGCGCAATAGGCAAACCCCCACTTTGAAAATAATCTACTTTATGCTCTGCCATTTTAATGCTCCTTTTCTCCACGCATACACAAAACCAATTACAAGTAATAGCACAAATAAAATCATTTCAACAAAACCAAAAATGCCAAGCACTTTGAAATCCACCGCCCACGGAAACATAAAGATAATCTCCACATCAAACAAAATAAACAATAACGCCATAATATAAAATTGTGATGCAATCCTATTGGGCTGTTTCGTAGGGGCTAAACCGCATTCATAAGGGGCTAATTTTAACTTTTGTGTATTTTTGTTTGCCAACTTTCTCCCAACAAATCGGGATAAAAAAGTTGTTGCTAAAAATGCCCCAAAAGTAAAAATAAAAATAGCAAAAACACCAAAATAAGGGTGAGAAACATCTAAATGAGACACAAGAAATCCTTAAAAATAAAAGTTCCTTGCGTATCTTAGCAAAGTTTTTCTAAAATTCTTAAATTTATTGATAATTTTTTTTCTCTAAGATTCCATTTTTACACATTTTTGCAGAAAAAATCTTAATTTAGTTTAATTTTTTTAACTTTATTGCGCTTCTTTTGCAATGTAACAAACCTATGTTTTACATTGAAAAAGAAGTATATAACTCTTTAATGCAGAATCAGAAAAAATACCGCACAAAGCGGTATAAAGCTATTTTGTAAATAGCACTGCGTCAATTTGGTCTTCCCCATAGATTGGCGCAAGTGTTTTTGCATAGGCTTCTTGCATAAATCCATTTGTATTAAGCTTTGTAATCTCTGCATTAAGCCATTCTAAAAGTTCTTTATCGCCCTTTTTTACCGCAGGTGCAATCACATCTTCATCTCCTAATTTACCAATGCCTACCGCAAATTCTGGATTCTCTTTAGACCACGCAAAAACAAGCAAATTATCGTGTGCTAATGCATCACCTCTGCCGTCTTTTAATGCCAAAAATGCTTCAGTGTTTTGATCGTATTTTAAAAGCTCAATTTCGGGATGATTTTTTGTAAAATAAAAATCTGCAGTTGTGCCTTTATTCACGATCAATTTTTTACCTTTTAAGTCCGCAATATCCTTAATCTCTCCACCTTTTGATACGACGCCTAACGCAACCTTCATATAAGCATTCGCAAAATCTACAACCTCCGCACGCTCAGGTGTTTTTGTGAAGTTTGCCATAATCACATCTACTTTACCACTCTTTAAAAACTCTACACGACTCGCAGCTTCCACTAATTCAAATTTTACCTTATTGGAATCGCCTAGCAAATCTTTTGCCAATTCCCTTGCAATATATACATCAAAGCCGTCATTTTCTCCCTTTTCATTCACAAAACCAAAGGGTGGCTTATCACTAAATACGCCGACAACCAATACATCTTTTTGTTTAATGTTTGTCAAACCGTCTTGTGTCTGTGTGCCATTATTATTCCCACATCCTGCAAGAATCCCAGCCACAAAAAACGCCAAAAATGCTTTTGCAATTGTTTTCATCTATGTTCCTTAAAGTCATTTAATTTCCCAAAAATTGGGTTAGGGATTCTAGCATAAAGTTTTTAAAGATTTTTTAAAGAAGTGTTAAATGTGAGTTTAAAAAAATGTAGTAAATTAGAATCGCAAATCCCGCATAAAAGCGGGCTAGCGTTACTTTTTGTTCTCTTTAATATACTCCATAACCATTGCATAGGCTTCGTCTTTAAGCTCTAATTTTCTACGCTTTAATTCTGAAAGCTCCATATCTGTCGCGTGTTCTCTACCTTCTGCAATGTCTTGGATTTTTTGGTCTAGTTCATTATGCTCATCAAAAATCTTAGCAAAATGCGCATTTTCTTGCTTCAAAACACTGATTTCATCTCTGTATTCGTGTAACATAGGATTCTCCTTAAAAATAATATTTTAAGATTATAAACAAATTTGCCTTAATACTTTGCAAAAATTAAAAAATTTCATAACTATGTGCGATAATCTGCATTAATTTTCACATATTCATAGCCTAGATCACAACCATATGCGACAAACTCACCTTCTCCCTCACCAATCATACAAGTGATTTTAAAGGAATCCTTTTTTAAAACTTCTGCTGCTTTTTGCTCATTTTCCTTATCAAAATAAATCATCCCCTTAGCATATACACAAATGGAATCAAAATAAATTTCTAGCTTCTTTGCATCACACACAATTCCACTCGCACCAATGGTTGATGCAATTCTACCCCAGTTTGGATCGCAACCAAACAATGCCGTTTTTACAAGCAAAGATTGACTTAACGCCTTTGCCGCCTTTTGCGCTTCCTCTTGTGTTTTTGCTCCCTTGACTTCAAAAGCTGCAAGCTTTGTTGCACCCTCGCCATCACGCGCAATATCTGTGGCAAGCTTATGCATTATCTTTTGCAGTGCAAATAAAAATGCTTCCTTTTCATACGCTCCGCTTTGCCCATTACTCAATAACAACACTGTATCGTTTGTAGAAGTATCGCCATCCACACTAATGGCATTAAAAGTCGTTTCCGAAGCAATTTTTAACAACTCTTGCATATCTTGCTTTGGA
>JALEPE010000062.1 GCA_022766795.1 Helicobacter sp. | reverse complement strand
AGTGCCGCTAGAGAGGTTGTTTTTATCATTCTAGTAAAGAGATTCACTAGGCTTGGCAAAAGCCGCTTGAAACCTTGCGGAAAGATAATATAATACTGCACTGCAAATTCACTTAAACCTAACGCCCTCGCGCTCTCGCTTTGGTGTGGAGGCAAACTTGAGATTGCTCCGCGCACTAAATCTCCCATTTCTGCGATTCCCCAGAGGCTAAATACCAAAATACACGCGGCGATTCCGCTTAGGTTCAAAAAGCTAGAAAAGCCAAAATAAACGATAAACAACCACGCTAAAATCGGAATAATGCGGATAGATTCTAAATACAATCGGCAAACACTGCGTAAAACCTTAGATTGCAAAGTCATCAAATATCCTAAAATAAAGCCAAAAATGCAAGAAAACAGAATCGCAATGAGCGCGATTTGAAGTGTTACTAGAACACCTTGCGCGATTCTTAAAATATTTTGTGGTAAAAAGAGTAATTCCATTAAAAAGTTCCATTTAAGATTTTGTTTTTTACGCTTACTAAACTATAAAAACTTAACATATGCTTTAGCTATTTATCCCGAGCAATTTTTGATTATAATCAAACATAATTTCCTGTTTGCTTAAATCATATTTAATATTTGTATTATTTTTGCAACACACAGAATTATCGTTAAAATCTGTAAAAATTGCGTCATTTTCATCAAAGCTTAAACGTACATTTGCATTATTGTTTTGTGTAATTTGTGCATGAGAATAGGCGTCAATATAAACAAGATTTTGCCAATCATCTAAAATTAAAAATTCATTGCGAGTCTTTGCAAAGCAAAGCGGTACAACATGATGTAGTTCAAAGCCTTTTGTTTTTACAACATTATGCTGTGTAAAATAATGCTGTTTCTGCACTAAAGAGCGTTTAAGCTTTACATTATTTGCATAAACACTTTCTCTACCTACACGTATATAGAGCCTTTGTTCTTTTCTATTCCACTCAAAATACGCCATTTGCGCTAAAAGGGTTAAGATTTGTTGTGTTTCGTTTATCCAATTATGAAAATCTCTCTTGTGTGTTTTATCGCCACTAAAATTTGAGGGGTTACAATATGCTTTTATTTTTTCCATTACAAGCTTTTGAGGAAATTTACTTAAAGCGCGAAACTCTTTAATAAATTCTATAATTTCTTCACGCGTATAAATATGAGAATCCAGCGTTTGATAAACAAAAGTGCCAAAAAAGAGTAATTCATAGATGGTAAGATAAGGCTTATTTAGCTCTAATACAATTTGTAAAATCTCTTCACCAAAACCATTCATTAAAGATTCTAAGGCTCTTGTATAGAGAATATTTCGCGTGAAAATATCTTTAGCTGATAATAGCTCTATGGCGAGTGGGGTTAAAGCAATATACTTTTTCATTCCATTTTCAAAAGGACTTAAAGCTTTTTTCTTGGCGTTAAATCTATTGATTAAGCCCATTCTGTGCATATCTACAAAAATATTTTTTCGCAAAGAATCTTGTGTGCAACGCCCAATTTTTGAAGCTATATTATGCGTAAGTTTTGCATATATTTCCTCTCCATTGATATTTTGAGGTCGCTTACTTAAATCTGTGGTGCGAATTTGCAAATAATTCTCTCCACAAAGATTATAAATTTCTTGCAAAATAATAAGAATTTCCTTTTGTTCGTAACGATTATGTTGTGAAATTTGCACCCCACGATAATTTTCGCTCTGCACTCTTTTGACTAGAAATTTTATACACTCTTTGCTCTCATCTATTTTTAAAATATCTTGTAAAATCTGTGTCATTCACTCTCCTTTATCTCTAAACTAGAATCCATATATTCCCTATTTAATTCACAGCCTATACTGTTCCTCCCTAATTCTTTTGCCACAATGCTTGTCGTGCCACTTCCCGCAAATAAATCTAGCACCAAATCCCCCTCTTTAGAACTTGCCTTAATCATTCGCTCTATCATTTCTCTTGGTTTTGGTGTGGGGTGATTGAGCTTTTGCACCTTGCCATTCACCTTTTGCTTATGTCTCTCACTCACTATCTCCCATACATCAGGGCAAAGTTTGCCATTAGGATTAGGATACCAACGCTTACCATTCTTTAAGATTCCTTTTTCTCTTGCGTGGGCTATCCTTTGAGTAGAATTATAAGGGATTCTCACAGAATCATAATCAAAATAATAGTTTTTAGAATCCATCGTGTAAAACAAAATGGATTCTTGATTGTTTAAAAATCTCTTTTTTGTATAACTTAAGCCGTCCTTTTTATACCAAGTAATGAAGTTTTGAAAAACCGCCTTGCCTTGCAGATAATGCAAAAACAAAGCGCAATGATAAGGTGTATTAAAGATATAAAAACTTGCACTTGGCTTCATTTTTTGCAACATCAAATCAATCCAAGCAAAACTAAAATCTAAAAATTCTTTCTCGCTCTTAAACTTGTCCCAATCTGCCACTTTTAGATTATAAGGTGGGTCAATGATGGCTAAGTCTATGCTCTTATCCTCTAAAGATTCCAAAAAACTAAAGCAGTCTTGTATGTAGATTGCGTTAAGTTGTAAGGTAGTAGCCTCCATTAAAACAAACTCTCTTGCAATTTAGATTCTATAATGTTTTGATAGTGCGCATAGAGTTCATATCCTATATAACTTCTCTTGAGTCGTTTAGCAATTTTTAATGTCGTGCCACTTCCTGCAAAAGGGTCTAACACCACATCTTCTACAAAAGAATAAAGCTTAATTAAGCGATAAGGTATCGCTTCAGGCATAATAGCTGAATGCTTCCCAAAGGCACTATCACTTTTATTTGGAATAGGAATATCCCAGATTTGCTTTGTGTATTCCACCCACTCTTTTTGTGTAAGTTTGCTTTGCTCTTTGATTTCTTGTGAAATCTTATTGTTTGGTTTGCCATCTTTAACATAAACGCTTATAAATTCGCTTGTGTTTTGTGCGTAAAAATTGCGTGGATAAGGATAGCTTCCAAACATTAACGATTTTGTTGTATTGGTGCGATTCCAAATATATAAATCAAGCAGAAATAATGGAGTATTATGTAAAATGCTGTGTTGAATATCGCTTTGCAAATCAAAGATGTGGCGATTGTAATGCGTATTCAAATCTTTTTTAAGCATAGGCATTAAAGGCACATTAATACAGAGTTTGCCATTTGGCTTTAATACTCTATAACATTCCCTCCAAACCTGCAATAAACCATTGAGGTATTCTCTATAATCATTGATTGCGCCCAAATCCTCTTTTTTAGATTCTGAATGTTGTGTGTTTTGATAGCCATTTTTAGAGTAATCTTTGATATTAAAATAAGGCGGGGAAGTAATGATTAAATCCACACTACAATCTTGCAATTCACTCATTGTAGTGCTAGATTTGTAAAAGATTTGATTAATTGAGCTTGTGTTGTATTTGATACTCACCTACTTAAATTCTCCTATTATATCAAATATACCGCTTATAATGTCGCTCCAAAAGCGAAAACAGAATGGACAAAGGCAAAAGCACCACTAAATAACAAAGCACAAGCAGCAACAAAGTTTCACTTGTCTTATAATAACTACCGATTAAATCCTTAGTTACATACAGCACATCTGCAAGGGCAATTGCGCTAACAACCGAAGTTTCTTTGAGCAAGAAAATTGCATTTGCAGCAATAGAAGGCAAACTCACCATTAGGCTTTGTGGCAACACAACAAAGGCGATAAGTTGCCATTCATTAAGCCCTAAACTTCGCGCAGATTCCAATTGAATCTTACCCACAGATTCCAATCCTGCGCGAAAGGATTCCGCCATATAACTTCCACCCAAAAACACCACACCAATGAGTGCGCAAGTGTAACTGCTAAAATGAATGCCAACTTGTGTCAATCCATAATACAAAAAAAAGAGTTGAATCAGTAAGGGCGTATTGCGCGAAAGCTCAATGTAACCTTGCGTCAATGTAGATAAAAAACGCAATTTGTAATACTGCACCAAAGCAATCAAGAATCCCAAAAGAACAGAAAATAAGATTCCAAAAAAAGATAAATGTAGCGTCAGCCACAAAGCTTTAGCAAAGGTTGGAATCGCATTTTGCATAAAGGCAACATCAAGGTTTAAAAACAGCTCGTGCAAATAAATTCCTCATATAAATTTCAGTGATTTTAGCAATTTCTCAAGGATTATACAAAAAAGATAATTAATTTTTCGCTTGACTTTAAGTCTGTTTTGCTACAATTTTAACTTTTAGTTCAAAAAGGAGCAGTCTATGACTTATCTCTATGTTAAGATTTTTCATATTGTGGCGTTTGTATCGTGGATGGCGATGCTATTTTATCTCCCTAGACTTTATGTTTATCACGCGGAGCATTTAAATAACGCAGGTTTTGTAGAAGTCGTCAAGATTCAAGAGGAAAAACTCTTTAACTTTATTGGCTATCCTGCGCTCATTTGCACATTAATTTCTGGGATATGGTTGCTTGTCTTAGAACCCACTTGGCTAAAAGGTGGCTGGATGCACGCGAAGTTCCTTATTATTGCTATTTTACTTGCTTACCATTATAGCTTGTATCGTTTTTTGGTGGCTTTTAGAGAAAATCGCTGTTTTAAAAGTGGCAAGTTTTTTCGCGCTTACAATGAAGTGCCAACCCTCGCCATTATTTTTATCACGATTTTAGTCATTCTCAAACCTTTCTAGGGGCAAAAAATGGAAAACCAAAAACTTTGGGGCGGAAGATTTAGCGCAAGTGCTGCAAAAATTTTAGATGAATTTAACGCCTCTTTGCCTTTTGACAAAAAACTCTACAAACAAGATATTCTAGGCTCACAAACACACGCTAAGATGTTAGCAAAATGTGGAATCCTCACGCAAAGCGAAGCAGAGAAAATCTGCGAGGGCTTGGAGCAAGTCAAAGAGGAGATAGAGCGAGGGGAATTTGAGTTTATCCTTAGTGATGAGGATATTCATATGGCAGTAGAGAAGCGGCTCACGCAAATCATCGGTGAAGTGGGCAAAAAGCTCCACACCGCACGCAGTCGTAATGACCAAGTCGCTCTTGATTTTAGGCTTTTTGTATTAGATTCCAACCGCCATTTACGCGCACTTATTTTAGAACTTATTAATACCTTACTAGAAATTGCAAAACAACACACACAAACAATGCTACCGGGTATGACACATTTACAACACGCCCAACCTGTGAATTTTGGCTTTTTAATGTGTGCGTATATGAGTATGTTTGTAAGAGATTTTGAAAGATTAGAATCCTCTTTTAAGCGCAACAATTACTGCCCACTTGGTGCAGCGGCTCTTGCAGGGACGCCTTATGCAACCGATAGATTTTTTACTGCAAAAGCTTTGGGCTTTATTGCGCCGACATTAAACGCCACCGATTCCGTAAGCGATAGAGACTTTGCGCTAGATTTTCTCTATGATTGTTCTATGGTGGCAATGCACATTTCAAGATTAGCAGAAGAGCTTGTATTATGGAGTAGCTATGAGTTTAGATTCATTACCCTAAGTGATGCGTATTCCACAGGAAGCTCCATAATGCCACAAAAAAAGAATCCCGATGTCCCCGAGCTTTTGCGTGGTAAAAGTGGGCGCGTGTATGGGAATTTGCTTTCACTTTTAGTTGTAATGAAAGGTTTGCCACTTGCCTACAATAAAGATACGCAAGAGGACAAAGAGAGTGTGTTTGATAGCTTTGAGACATTGGATATTGCACTAAGAATCTTAAACGATACTTTAAAAACAATGACTATCAATGTGGATTCTATGCTTAAAGCTTGTAAGAGAGGGCATTTGAGCGCAACAGATTTAGCGGATTTTCTTGTGCAAACTTGCGGGATTCCATTCCGTGAGGCGCACCATATCACAGGTAAAGCAGTCGCCTTTGCAGAATCCTTAAACAAAGACTTAAGCGAACTCACACGAGAGGAATTATGCAGTGTGGATTCTAGGATTCCACAAGATGCACATAAAAGCCTAGATTTAATGGCTTCTATGAATAGCAGAAACTCCTATGGTGGCACTTCTACACAAGCGACAAAAACACAGATTGATAGCTTGGAGGCTTGGCTACAACTTGCAAACGCAAGCAACAAGGAATCCCAAAATGCAAAATAAGCAGCAAGAAATCATTGCAATGTTTGATGACATTGCAGGAAGCTACGATTTGGCAAACCGCGTGATGAGCTGCGGGATAGATATTGCTTGGAGGCAAAAGGCTTGCAATCTTGCTTTTAAAAATCTACCACAAGAATCCCTCTCTGCATTAAATATTGCCGATGTTGCGTGTGGAACGGGCGATATGATAAACCATTGGCGCAAAAATGCAATCAAAGAAAATGTGCAAATAAAAAGCATTATCGGGCTTGACCCAAGCGAGGGAATGTTAAATGTTGCGCGCAAAAAACTTCCCAATGTGGAATTTGTGCAATGCGAGGCAAAAGAACTCCCGCTAGAAAATGCAAGTAAGGATATTCTAAGCATTGCCTATGGAATCCGCAATGTTGTTGAGAGAAAACAAGCCTTAAGCGAGTTTGCAAGAGTGATTAAGCAAAAGGGAATCTTGGTGATTTTAGAATTTACCAAATGTGAGAATCCCACACTTTTGGAAAAACTTATGGGCTTTTATACCAAAAATATCCTACCTTATGTTGGCGGGATTGTCTCTAAAAACTACCGCGCCTATCGTTATTTGCCCGATTCCATTGAAGAGTTTTTAACTGCGGAAAAACTGAATTGTGAGTTGCAAGAAGTAGGCTTTATGCCACTTTATACCAAGGCATTTTCCGCAAATGTTTGCACCTTGTTTATTGCTAGAAAGCTTTAAAAATCTAATTTATCCAAATCAAAATAATCCACTGCGTCCTTGTCCCTCTCCGTCATTGCGAAGCCCTTTAAGGCTGTGGCAATCTATAATCTAGCAAACAAAGTGTTTATTTTTCGTCATTGCGAGGAATGAGCAAGGTGAATAACGAAGCAAACTATAATTTTGAATTTCTTTCACGATTCCATTGCAACCATTTATAACTTCTTTGATTTATAGATTGCCACGATTCCGCAGGCGGAATCTCGCAATGACGCAGTAAAAAATTTAGGAATCTTACGACTTCTCGCAATGGCAAAGTGGTTAGCCTTTTAAGCAAGATTCCATATTATAGATTTGCGCTAAAGCGGGTGAGTTGCTTATGCAACGCACGCCACGAAAATTTTTCAAATTTTCTCGCAATGCAATAATAGAATCTTAAGCTTGCGATTCCATTTTTAAGGCTTTTTATAATACAATGCGCGGAAAATTTAGAGTTCAAAGGGTTAGATGATGCAAGATATACAATCTTTAAATACCCCAAATATTCCAGAGCTTAGTGGTAATTTTGAATGGAAGCATCTGCAAGAGGCAGTTAGGCAGTTTGGAACGCCTTTATATGTGTATGATTTAGATAGAATCGCACAAAGGGTTAATCAGCTAAAAGCAGCGTTTGCAGGGAGAAAAGCATTAATTTGTTACGCATTAAAAGCAAATTCTAATTTGAGTATTGTTAAGAAGTTAGCAGGTTTAGAATGCGGAGCGGATTGTGTGTCTTTGGGTGAGATTAAACGCGCGGTTTTAGCAGGGATTCCAAAATACAAAATTATTTATAGTGGTGTTGGAAAACAGGATTTTGAGATTAAAGAGGCATTAAAACTTGGAATCTTGTTTATCAATGTGGAGAGCAAAGAGGAATTGCAGCGTGTGGAGCAATGCGCTAAGGAGCTAGAATGCGTGGCTAGAATCTCTGTGCGTGTGAATCCCGATATTGATCCGCAAACACATCCTTATATTTCTACAGGCTTAAAGGAAAATAAATTTGGTGTCAGCATTGAAGTTGCAAAAGAAATGTATCTATATGCGCATAATTCAGAATTTTTAGAGCCCGTTGGAATCCACTTCCACATTGGCAGTCAAATCACGAAACTAAAACCCATTCAAGAATCTGCACAGAAAATCGCACAACTTGCGCATAGTCTTTTAGCGCTTAAAATGGATATTAAGTTCTTTGATGTTGGTGGAGGGATTGGAATCACTTATAGCGATGAAACAACGATTCAGCCTTATGACTATGCGCAAGCGATTTTAGAGGAGTTGCGTGGGCTTGATGTAACGATTATTTGTGAGCCGGGAAGATTTATTGTAGGAAATAGCGGAGTGTTTTTAACGCAAGTGTTGTATCAAAAAGAGAATCAAGGGAAGCATTTTGTTATTGTTGATGGCGCAATGAATGATTTAATTCGCCCGAGTTTATATGGCGCATACCACCAAATTATTGCATTAAAGGAATCACAAGATAGTATTTGTGCGGATATTGTGGGTCCAATTTGTGAAAGTGGCGATTATTTGGGGAAAAATATCACTTTACCAAAGATTGAGAGAGGTGATATTTTAGCAGTTTTAAGTGCTGGGGCGTATGGATTTAGTATGGCGAGTAATTACAATACGCGTCCAAAAAGTGCGGAAGTCGCTATAGAGCAGGGTAGAATCACTCTTGTGCGCAAGAGAGAGACTTTTGAGGATATCATTGCGTTAGAAAAAGATTGCGTGCTAGGAGGATTGCTATGAAATTGCAGCATTTTAGGGCAGAAATTGATCATATTGATGATGATATTTTGCAGCTTTTAGAACGCAGAATGGAGATTGTCAAACGTATTGGAAAAGAAAAACTGCAAAGCAAAGCACCCATTTATCGCCCCGAGCGTGAAAAAGAAATTATTGAACGTTTAAATGCTAAAAAATCCTTATTATTGGATAAGGCAGCGATTGAGGCGATTTATTTAGAAATTTTTGCGGTTAGTCGGAATCTTGAATTACCTGAACGCGTGGCGTATTTGGGACCACTTGGAAGCTATACGCACCAAGCAGCAGAATCGCGTTTTGGCGCAATGTGCGAATATTTTTCACATAATACCATTACACAAGCCTTTAAAAGCGTGGAGAATTGTCGCGCAAATTATGCTGTGATTCCGATTGAAAACAACAAAAATGGTGCAGTTGGTGAGACATTGGATTTATTGGGACAAACAGATTTAAAAATTGTCGCAGAAGTGTATATGCCGATTCACCATTGTTTTGCAAGTCGGGCAGAGAGTGTTGCGGATATTGCAGTGATTTATTCTAAAGATATTGCTTTTGGGCAGTGTTCTAACTTTTTGAACGAGCATTCTTTGGATCATATTCAAAGAATTCCAGTGGATTCCACAGCGCGTGCGGCGCAACTTGCCGCAGAGAATCCTAAGAGCGCAGCGATTTGTTCGCATATTGCTTCCAAGCTTTACAATGTACCAGTGTTATTTGGAAATATAGAGGATAACTCTAACAATAAAACACGTTTTATCATTGTGAGTAATTTTAAGAATCAATCGTGCGGAAAGGATAAAACATCTCTTTATGCAAACTTAGAAAATACCGATAAGCCCGGAGCTTTATACCATTTACTTTACGATATTAAGGACTTGAATATTAATATGACTTCCATTCAGTCGCGTCCTGTGCTAGGGGGAGATTTTAACTATTGCTTTTTCATTGATATTGATGGGCATATTGATGATGTAAATGTGAGAGAGCTATTTCAACGGCACCCTAATACATTAAAATGGTTAGGAAGTTATTTGAAAAATTAAGATAAAGATTACTATAATATAAGGTTTAGTTTAAGGAGAGAATATGGCAGAGGAAGAAGAAAAGAAAGGATCTAAACTAGAAGGTTTAAAGCAAAACAAGATGCTATTATTTATTATCATCGGCGTTGCTGCGCTGTTGTTAATTATTTTGATTGTTGTGGCTGTTTTAATCTTTAGTGGAGGAGATGAGGAAGCGGGAGCGAATCCTGCTGCGCCACAAGCACAAAGTGCAGCAAACAAGGGTAGTGCGGCAAATCCAAATAGTAATCTTTTAAGCATTGGTCCAATGTATCCACTAGATCAATTTATTATTAATTTGCTTGCTTCTGGTGGTGGCAAGCGATATTTAAAGACTTCTATTGCATTAGAATTAAGTATTGCTGAAATGCAAGTAGAATTGGACAATAAACGCAATGTATTACGTGATACGGTTATCACAATTCTTAGTTCTAAAACCTTTGAGGAAGTGCAAACAGCAAAGGGTAAGCAAAAACTCAAAGAAGAGTTAATGGAACGCTTAAATGAGTTTTTGGTAGATGGCAGGATTATGAATATCTTTTTTACAGAATTTGTTGTGCAATAATAAATGGTTTGTGTTGGTGTAGATATTGTAAGTATTAAAAGAATGGAATCGCTATGTGCGAAGTTTGGTGAGCGCGCACTAAAAAGATTTTTGAATGAGAGTGAAATTGTGCTTGCGAAAACTCCGCAGAGTGTTGCAGGGTTTTGGGCAGCAAAAGAAGCGTGCGCAAAAGCATTAAAATGTGGAATCGGAAAAGAGTTGAGATTCCACGATATACTGGTATCTAAAAGCTCCAAAGGTGCGCCGGTTCTCAATTTAACGAAAGAGAAGTTAGATTATTTCAATGTGGAATCTTTAAGTCTTTCCATTGCGCACGATGGAGGATTCGCCATCGCAGTTGTAGGGATAAGTTTAGAATATTAATCAGTTCTTATGATTTTATAATTTTCAAAAGATTATAATTCTGTTTCAAAAACTACGATAAGGAATCTTATGTTGCGTTTATGCTCAACTTCTTGCGTGCGCCAAAGAATTTTAAGTAGCTTTGGGATTCCTTTTATCGTCAGTGAAAATGGATTTGATGAAGAGCAATTATGCTCGGAATCTCCTAAGGCTTTTGCTTATGCAGCGGCTTTAGGCAAGCATCAAAGTGCATTAAAGCAATACGGATTAGAGTTGCCTTTACTTATCGCAGATAGTGTTGTGAGCTGTAATGGAATCTTGCAACGTAAAGCAAAGGATCAAGCGCAAGCTAGAGCATTTTTGAGAGCACAAAGCGGAGGAGTTGCAAGCGTGATAAGCTGTGCGGTGTTGCATTTGGAAAAGTTTTTTTATGTGAATGTAAGCCAGACGCATTTTGAGTTTGGAGAGTTTAACGAGGAAGCAATGGAATCCTATTTACAAAGTAATGCTTGGCGCAATAAAGCGGGGGCAGTGATGGTGGAGGGATTCCACCAAAAATATATTAAAAAGCAAATTGGGACAACTTCCAATGCTCTAGGATTGCCTATGGAATCTTTATTGCCATTTTTAAAGGGAATCGTATGAATACAGCAATGGTTGCCGTAATGCTTGCTACTTCTATTGTGATTGGGCTTATTGGTTTGGTTGCATTTCTTTGGGGATTGAAAAATGGGCAGTTTGATGATGAAAAGAAAATGATGCAAGGCGTTTTGTTTGATAGCGAAGAAGATTTGCGTCACGCAGTAAATGATAATAAAAATACTATAAAGGATGAAAAATGAAAGACATTTATGAAATAGCAATTATCGGTGGAGGTCCGGGCGGGATTGCTTCAGCGGTAGAATCGCAACTGCTTGGGATTAAAGATGTGATTTTATTTGAAAAAGGTGAGGGGCATTCTACAACGATTCGTAAGTTTTACAAAGACAAAAAGCGTGTGGATAAGGATTACAAGGGGCAAAAGGTAGAATTAAATGGAAACATTTACTTTTGCGATGGGACAAAGGAAAGCACATTGGATTTATTTGATAAAATTATCCAAGAAAATGGAATTGAAGTGCAGTTTCAAACCGAAGTGGAATCTATAACACAACAAAACGATTATTTCTTAATCCACACAGCAAAAAATACAGAATTTAAGGCGCGTTTTATCATCATCTCTATTGGCAAAATGGGGCAACCCAATAAACCAAGTTATCCGATTCCAGCAAGCATTAAAAATATCGTAAATTTCAATGCAAATAGTTGTATAGATGGTGAGAATATCTTAGTTGTAGGGGGAGGAAATTCCGCGGTGGAGTATGCTTGTGTGCTAAGTGAGACAAATCCTGTAACATTAAATTACCGCAGAAAAGAATTTTCCAGAATCAACGAAACAAATCAAGAAAATCTTATACAATGCTTTGAGGGTGGAAAAATTACTCCTAAATTGGGCATAGACATTGAAAACTTAGAAGACGAAAATGGCAAGGTAAAAGTAAATTTTACAGATTCTACAAGTTTAGTGTTTGACCGCATAATTTATGCGATTGGCGGTATGGCTCCAGTTGATTTCTTGCGTAAATGTGGAATCGCACTTGATAGTGATGGTGTGCCAGTTACAGACGATAATCATCAAAGCTCTATTGATAAAATTTATATTGCGGGGGATATTTTGTATAAAAATGGCGGTTCTATTGCCGCGGCATTAAATCACGGATTCTATATTGTGCAAGAAATTAAAAAGAGGCTGCATTAATTTAAACTTTTTATTATATAGCTTTAGATAGAATCTCGGGTTTAATTCATTAGCAACTTTTGTAAGGATAAAAAATGGCAAGAAAATGTTTTTTTACGGGTAAGGGTCCAATGGTAGGCAACAATGTAAGCCACGCAAACAATAAAACAAGAAAGAGGACTTTACCAAACTTAAGAACTGTTAGAATCAAGCTAGAAGATGGCAGAACAATGAAAGTTAGAATCGCTGCTTCTACGTTACGCACAATGAAAAAACGCTCTTAATCCTTGCTAGGATTGGGCTGTGGCTTTTAATAAGCTCAAGGAATTTCTCCACTGGGAGGGCACACAAAAACCGGATATTGATATGTCGGGAATGCTCTATGAGCAACTAAAGCCTTTCCGAGCACCTTTTTTACTGCTTTTTGCAGGATTATTTCTTAGCACTTTAGGTTATGTTGTCGTAACAGATTATAGCTTAATAGACGCATTTTTTCAAGCTTCTTATACATTCACTACCACGGGTTTTGGTGCATTAAAAGAAGATGAATTTGAAGGCTTAGATGTGTTTTATACCGCACTTGTTATGTTAGCGGGGTCTGCAGTTTTAAGCTTTTGCGTCATTAGTGTGATTGATGTGCTAAGTCGTGGGAATCTTATACCAATTATTAAGGAACGCAATATGATTTATAGAATCGCGCGTTTAAAAAATCATTTTATTATTTGTTACCATAATGATTATACGATTCAACTTTCCCAGCAGTTTAGGGAAGCGCATATTCCCTTTGTGGTGGTAGATCGCAATGCGGATTTAGAGGAGATTGCACAAAAGTATCACTATCCCCTCTTTATTAATGAAGACCCGCATACAGAAATTGCAATGCTAAAATGTCATTTATCTAGTGCTAGAGGCGTGATTGCGCTTTCTAATAATATTGCGGATAATATCGCACAAATTGCATCAGTGCGCTTGTATGAGCGAGAGCTTGGACGCAAGCCTTATTTTGTGATTGCAAATGCTAATAGCAACGAGGATGAAGAGAAGTTAAAAAAACTTGGTGCAGATTGTGTTGTATCGCCAACAAAACTTTTTGCACAACGCGTTAATGCAATGGCTACACGTCCAGATATGGAGAATTTGCTAGAACGTTTTGCTTATCAAAAAGATACACCACTTGATTTAGAAGAGATTATTGTTCCGCGTTATTCGTGGCTTGTGCTAAAAAAATTAAAAGAGGCGCACGTGCGTGAAATTACACAAACTTCTGTTGTTGGAATCACACAAAAAGATGGTAAGTTTATCTCTATGCCCAATGGCGATACACTGGTAACAAGTGAATGTAAATTGCTTGTGATTGGAACTTCGCACGGAGTGCGTTTAACAAAACAACTTATTTCTAAAAAAGACAAACCAGAGGAGTTAAAATATGTTTAGCGTGTTTCCTATTGATAATGGCGTTGTTGCGCCTAAGGGATTTTATTGTGATGGTGTGAGTGCAGGACTTAAAAAGGATAATGCACCTGATGTGGCATTTATTTATTCGGATTCCTTGTGTGAAGTGGAGGGGATCTTTACGCAAAATAAGTTTTGTGCCGCTCCAATTCTGCATTTTCAAAGTTATCCTAAGGGATTCCAAACAAATTTTGTGCTCATTAATTCCAAAAATGCAAACGCGCTAACAGGTGATGAGGGTGTGGAAAATGTGCGCGAAGTTTTAAGCGCATTACAGGGATATTTTAGCGTGATTAAGAATCCTATTATGAGTTCTACGGGCGTGATTGGTGTGCAACTACCAAAGCAAAGCATTATAAATGCTTTTAGTAAAATTGACTTAACAAAATGTGATAATAAAAATGCCGCAGAAGCAATTATGACGACAGATAGATTTAGCAAAACAATTGCATTTGAGGTGGTGCTTGAGGATAAGAGTAGTTTTAAGATTGGAGCAATCTGTAAAGGTGCGGGAATGATTAATCCAAGTCTTGCAACAATGTTGTGTTTTATCACCACAGATGCTAAGATTCCAAAGCAAGATATGCAAGAGTTGTTAAAAATTGCTTCGGAAACGACTTTTAATGCCATTAGTGTGGATGGCGATACTTCTACAAACGATACAGTGTTGTTATTGAGTAATGGGCAAAGCGGAGCGTATGAAAAGGAAGC
>JALEPE010000025.1 GCA_022766795.1 Helicobacter sp. | reverse complement strand
GCGATTCCCATTGGCGATTTAATTCCACTTCCTGCTCCTCCCGCAAAAGCTAAGGGCAGCATTCCAAACACCATTGCAATGGTTGTCATTAAAATTGGGCGTAGGCGTAAAACACCCGCCTTTATAATTGCTGCGTCAATCTCCAAACCCTCATCACGTTTCTCATTTGCCACATCAATAATTAATGTCGCATTCTTACCCACAAGCCCCATTAAAAGCATAAGCCCCATAATACTAAATAGGCTTAAACTCTCTCCGCTTACAAACAATGCTAAAAATGCACCTGTAAAGCTAAGTGGCAAGGTAATCATAATGATTAAAGGTTGCAATAACGATTCATACAATGCCGCTAAAATAAAATAAATCAAAAATAATGCCGAAATCATCGCCACAATAAACGCTGCGTTGGTTTCTTTTAGATATTTTGCATAACCCTCAACTTTGTAATACACACCACTCTCTAACCATTGCGCTTTGCTATCCTCAAGATAACTTGTCGCCTCGCCCAAACTCACACCTGCACTTAAATTTGCATATACCATTACGCTGCGTTGTCTATCATAGCGTTTAATGTTGGTTGTCGCACCCACCTCTTTAATATCCACCAAACCATCTAAAAACACATTTTGCCCCTGTGCGTTGCGCAAGCTTAAATAACGCATATCTTGCAAAGAATCTTTTTTGGGGCTAAGCAGCACAATATCATATTCTTTACCATTCTCGCGGTAATAAGAAACTTCTTGCGCCCCACTAAATGCGCTATTTAAAGCAAGCGCAATTTCCTTTGCACTAAAGCCATATTGCGCGGCTAAGGCACGATTTATCGTGAATTGCAATTGCGGTGTTTTTGCTTTAATATCCGTGTGAATATCGCGGTATTTGCCACTTTGTTGCATTAGACTCTGGATTTTTATCACACTGCTTTCTAGTTTTTGTGAATCTTGGGAATACACAGCAAGCTGCAAAGGAGAATCGTCCTCTCCTAAGCTAATTTGCGGAATCTCAATAATGGCAATTTCCATACTAAATTGCTCACTAAAAGACTTATAATACTCTCGCAAATGCTCAATAATCTCTAAGAGTGTGCGTTTTCTCTTGTTATAAGGCACTAAACGCACATAAATTTTTGCTTCATAAACTTTTTGCTCTGCAGTAAAGCCAATATTTAAAATGCTATATTCTACCTCGCTTAAATTCTCTAAATATTTTTGAATGGCTAAGGCTTGGTGCTGCATTTCCTCCAATGTAATTCCGGGCTTATGTGTTAATTTAATATCAAATTCCGCCTTATCTTCAGAAGGGAGAAATTCCACACCTAAACGCGAAATCAGCAGCAAAGAACATACAAAAACACCTAAGATTCCACCAATAACAATGGCTTTATGCGATAAAACCCATCGCAAAGTTGTTTGATAAAATTGTTCTAAAGCTTTAAAATATTTCTCGCTCCATAAATAAAATCGGCTCTGCAAGCTTTGCGTATCCACAAGGCGCGCGCTAAGCATTGGGATAAAAGTAATAACAACAAGATAAGAAATGACGATAGACGCCGCGAGTGTGATTCCAAAAGAAGTAAAGAATCGCCCCGTTACTCCGCTCATATTAGCAACAGGGATAAATACCGCAAGCAGCATACAAGAAATTGCAATCAACGCGAATCCAATCTCGCGCACACCATCGTATGCAGCTTTTTTGCGCTCCTCACCCTGTTCAATTTTCTTATAAATATTTTCAATCACAACAATTGCATCATCAATAATAATGCCAATGGCTAGGGTAATAGCAATCATTGTTGCAAGATTTAAAGTCATTCCAAATCCATACATCAGAGCAAACACTCCCATAATGGAAGTTGGGATACTAAGACTTGCAATAAATGTAATCCGTCCATTCCGCAAAAACACAAACACAATAAATACTGCTAAAAATGCCCCAAAAATCAAATCCAACTCCACTGCATAAATGGAATCACGGATATAATTTGTTGTATCACGCACAATACGCAAATCATACTCTGTGCGCATTTCCTGCAAGCTTGGCAAAATTTCTTTAATAGAATCCGCAATCTCTATGGAATTTGCACCCGAAATTTTCTGCACTTCAAGCAGGATTCCACTCCCATTTTCACCGCCCATTGCAAGATTAGAAAAGCTACGTTGCTCCTTTGTGGAATCTATAATCTCTGCAATATCGCTAAGCTTAACGCCATTAGCAATGATAATATTTCCCAAATCTTGCACTTTGCTTGCGTCTGCCTTGGTTAAAAGCTTCCATTCCTTTGTATCTGCAATCAACCGCCCTCCGTCAATCTCTATATTTTGTATATTGATTGCCCTTGCAATATCTGTAAAGCTTAGGTTATATTTATTAAGCGCAGTTGGATTGGGACGAATTTTAATCTCTCGTTCTAAATATCCCACTAAATTAACCCTACCTACGCCCTTAATACGTTGAATCAATGGCTTAAGATTCAAATCAGCGTGCAAATGTAAATCCAAAATCTCTTGCATATTTTGGATTTTCTTTTTGTGAGAAAGAAAAAGTGAGATAATCGGTGCTCCACCCACATCATATTTTTCTATAATAGGCGACTTAACTTCACTACCAAAGCTAATAGTAGAAACTTTATCGCGCACATCATTAGCCGCAATATTAATATCTTTTTCTAGCTCAAATTCCACCACTACAATGCTGACGCTATCTGCACTTGTGGAGGTAATTTTCTTGAGTGATTCCACACCACTAATGGCTTCCTCAATTTTATCGGTAACTTTCCCCTCAATGACCTCTGGATTCGCGCCCGGATAAATTGTTGTAATAGTAATCACCGGCACATCAACATTGGGATAAAGTGAAACACTAAGATTCTTTAATGCACTCACTCCAAAGAACACTAATGCTAGCACAAACATCAATGCGCTAATGGGGTGTGCAATCGCAAATTTTGACATTATTTAGTCTCTATTTGGGGATAAAATAATAAATCCATCACCAAAGATTCCAGATGGAATCGTATTTTCTACAACACCTTCTGCGGTTGCCTTTTTGGTATTTTTATCAATACTTGGATAAATTTTTTTAATTTTTAAAGGGACATCTTGTAGCACATTGTCAATTTTATATCGGAAGATATCACCGATTTTAACGGCATTAAAATACCTTGAGTCAAAATAAATCAAAGCCTTTTTCTCTAGCGATTCCAATGCAAACGCCTTGCTAGAAATTGCTCCCACGCCATCGCCCACTTCTACAAACTTCTGCGTTATTATGCCACGAAAGGGTGCGTATAAAATCGTATTATCTAGCAACTCTTTTTGTAATGCGTAATTTGCCTCTGCACGTTTTAGCTCAAACGCACTCGCCTTATATTCTGCTTGCACTTTTTCAAAAGTATTCACATCAAGCGCACTTTTAGACTTCTCATATCTTTTAAACTGCGCAAGGATAAAGCTGTGCTTGGCACGTAGTATTTCTAAACTTGCCTTTGCAACTTGCAAATTTTCTTTTAAATCTTTCGCCTTTAAACTTAGCAGTCTATCACCTTTTTCTACAATACTTCCCACATCAACCGCAATAAATTCCACCACACCATTTGCGCTTAAAGATAATAGCGCACTTTGCTGTGCTCTTATTTCAAATGTCGCATACACTGCGTTTTGCGATTCCAATGTTTGCGATTCCATATTTTGCGATTCCGCTTTAAGTTCCAGCATTAACACTGCGCTCATAATATAGAAAATCCAAGTTTTCAAAAGCTATTCCTTAAATGCTAAAATTCCATTTAGCGCATTGTATTGCTTTTCTCTTAAAACTTCTTATATTTCTTTATAAATTCTAATCTGATTCCACATAAATCTAAAGTTGATTAAAGATGATGATATAATACAAACTTTAAGAAGTTGGAAAATGGATTTAAGAATTCATAAGGAGAAGTGGTGTTAAGCGAAGACAAAGTAAGAGATAATGCAAGAGAAATTTTAGGATTTTATGATACAAAAGAAGCCAAAAGTGGGGCTGGTCAAATCACAACTTTTAATATGTTAGACAATAAATATTTTAAAGGTATAAACGACAAACCAGATGGTTAGTATCTCCCACATGATATAAATCAAACCGCTATTATTTTAGAGACAGAAGCAGGAGACAGAAAGCTTTTAGAAAAAGAAAAGGAACAACTTTTTAAATATATCAATATTGCTCGCAAGAAATATAATCAAGTCTTAAGAATTCTTTATAATGGTGAAGATGTTTTGGTTTATAAGGATTCTAAGCAAATCATTGATGTTAATACTTTGCTTTCAAAAGATTATTATCTTAAATATATTAATAGAGTCCCTATTGATACAGATGCTATTCAAACTTACACAATTGCGATTAATGAGCTCTTGCACCACAAATTTATCATGCAAAATCTAACGCATAGAATGATTTTTACCGCTTGTGCTTTAGTAGCACACAAAAAAGGAGCAAAATTAGAAAACTTTAAAGATGTTGGATTTTAGCGATTTAAAAAATAGAATTATAAAAGTGCTAGAAGATTCTTATAATGATGAGATAAAAACTAATAATAAACTCAAAATAATAAAAGAGCAATACGAAAAAATCACTTGCGATAAAGAGGGTGATAAAAAAGCTATGTGTGATTTTATTGACAATGTTATTAAAATTTCGCAATTTATAGATTCCAGCAATTGGAATGGCGAAGATGTAATGATGATATTTTTCAATGAGTTTAATCGCTATTTACCCAAAAAGCCTGAATATGGACAAATATTTACACCAAGCCATATCGTTCGGTTAATGTATAGAATCACAAATGCCACGCATAAAGATAGAATCTTGGATGCTGCTTGTGGAAGCGGAGCATTTTTAATTACCGCTATGGGTGAAATGATAAGCGAAATGGGCGGTATGGAAAATGAAAAACGCTGTGTTGGATATTTGCAATAATCATCTCTTTGGTATTGAAATTTCAAAGGATTTATATACCCTAGCTTGTGCCAATATGCTAATCCACAAAGATGGCAAAACAAATCTAATCCAAGCAGATAGTAGAGATAAAGAAATTTGTGAGTGGATAAAAGATAAAAACATCACAAAGGTGCTTATGAATCCGCCTTATGAAAATAAATATGGTATTTACGAGATTGTAAAAAATGTTTTAAATAATGTTTGTGAAGGTGCGATGTGTGCGTTTTTGCTACCCGATAATAAACTAGAAGTTGGCAGAAAAAAGGCAGAGAGATGGCTCAAAAAACATTCTTTGCTAAAAATTATAAAACTTCCTGATGAGATTTTTAATGGCAAGGCTGGGGTTAGCACTTCAATTTTTCTTTTTAAAGCTCACGAGCCACAAGGCAATAAAGAAATCTTTGCATGTTGGATAAAAGAAGATGGCTTAGAAACGGTAAAAAATAAAGGAAGGCAAGATGTGAAAGGTAAATGGGCAAAAGAGCTAGAACCTTATTGGCTTGATGTAATTTATAAAACAAGTGGTGATGAAACTTGCCAATGGCTAAAACCTAGTGAGAATCTAAGCTACAAAATGCCACAAGCGCCATTTGAAATTACAGAAAAAGACTTTAAAAAGGTGATTTTAGATTATATGCTTTTTGAAAACGGTATTGACAAAAAGGACTTTGAAAAAGTGATATTAGAATCTTTGCTTTATGATTCTAACATTGAGCTAGACGATTCTAAAATTTCTATATTTTTGAATAAAGATAATGAATAACCATATTTTAGATACTTCAAAATGGAAAGAATTTAAGCTTAGTGAATGGTTTGAGATTGGAACAGGTGCTACTGTCAAACAAAAGATTTAATAGCTGGTAAAACACCTAGAATCTCTGTAAAAGGCATAAATAACGGAATACAAGGATATTTTGAATATATAGATTCTAAAGATTATAGGATTAACGAAAATTTTATTTCATTTTCATTTTTAGGAACTTGTTTTTATCACCCATACAAAGCTAGTTTAGATATGAAAGTCCATTCTTTGAAGCCAAAAAATTATACACTTAATATTTTTAGTGGATTGTTTTTGGTAAATATTTTTAAGGTATCTTTTAAAGGCATTTTTGCAGACCAGATATCAAGCAGTGATTTAAAACAAGAATCAATCAAACTTCCTATGAATTCTAATGGCGATATTGATTGGCAATTTATGGAATCTTATATCAAACAAAGTCAAGCAAAATTAGAAAAATTGCTTAAAACTTATCGCGCGCTATTAAATAGGGGGGGGGGGGGGGGGGAACCCATTTAGCCTTTCTTTTGCTTGCGCTTTGGATAAAGAATGCAAGAATTTTATTCAAGGTGCTATTATGGAAATAGCACACAATCTTTTAAATGGGCTACAATGCGAATGGGGCAAGTTCAAACTTACAGATTTATTTACATACACAAGAGGAGCTAGACTTACAAAAGCAGATAGAATTTTTGGGGATTATCCATTAGTAACCGCAGGGGAGTATAACAAAGGAGTAAAAGAATACATAAGCAATAAAAATCAAAAAGTTTTTAGTAATGCTATAACAATAGACATGTTTTGTAATTCATTTGTGCATATTGAGCCTTTTTGTTGTGATGATAATGTTTTAGTTTTAGAATCTAAAATCAAACTAGACAGAGCAAGCTTGTTATTTATTAGCACTATTATCAATAAAGATAAAAATCAATGGGGATATGAGAAGCAATACAGACAAAACAGCCTAGAAAAACATATAATTCTATTGCCAAAAGATTCTAACGGAAATCCAAACTTTTCACTTATGGAATCTTTTATTAAAAATATTGAGAAAAACCACGTACAAAAGCTCATAACCTATTACAATGCGTTAAAATTCGGTGGGGGGGTATTTAACTACGCTAATTATCTTAACTTTAAAGAAACAAATTCTATACAATGGCGTGAGTTTAGAATCGGCGATTTGTTTAAAATAAAACCAACTAAAGCCTATAAAATGACAAATTCTACCTTATTTCAAAGCAAAGACAAGATTCCTGTTGTTACAAACTCTAGCTTGAATAACGGTGTTAGTGGATATGTAGATTTAGAACCGACAGAAAAAGGCAATATGATAACTTATAGCGACACCACAACTTCCGAAGGAATTTTTTACCAACCTAGAGATTTTATAGGATATTCTCACATACAAGGACTTTATCCACTTTCTTGCGTTGATAAATGGAATCAACTCACCTTGCTTTATTTTGTAGCAGTTTTTAGAAAATCAAGTGAACATAGATTCAATTATGCAAATAAATTTAATCGAGAAATCGCTAGTAAAATGTTTATCTCTCTCCCAACTCACGCCAATGGCGAAATTGCTTTTGATTTTATGGAATCTTTTATTAAAGCAATCCAAAAAGAAAGTATCAAAAATGCAGCGTTGTGGAATGACAAAAAACTAAAGGCTTGCAAACAAGTAACAAAAACATAATTTAACTTTAATCCACAAAGTCCGCTAGCACATCTCCATTTTTATAAAGAAATTCCGCCTTTTTAATCTCATAATCAAACCGC
Organism: Helicobacter sp.; assembly: GCA_022766795.1. Taxonomy (GTDB): domain Bacteria; phylum Campylobacterota; class Campylobacteria; order Campylobacterales; family Helicobacteraceae; genus Helicobacter_D. Next base: position 12,226 of record JALEPE010000025.1, on the reverse strand, counting down.
GCGGCATCATAAAAACTTTGCGCATTTAAAAGCGCACTCAATGCATTTAAATACTGCGTATAATCAATGAGTTGCGCGTTAAATTTTTCTTTTGCATAAGAATAGGCAATGGACGCGGATTTAACACCAGAATCCGCCCAGCTAATTTTTTCTTTCGCGCTTTTTAATGCTTCTTTTGCGATAATTAACTCACGATTTTGTGAATCTTTTAAATAAGCATATTCAAAGTTTGACGCAAGCGCATTTAATCTTGCGCTTTCTTGCGCTTTTAATGTGGCAAAGCTATCAAAGAGTGTAAAACGAATCGTAACGCCAAAAATATTTTGATAATTTGGTATATCCATTGTGAATGGAAAAGGCAAAGCAGGGATATTAAACCCACTATAATTATAGCGCGTGTAGCGGTTACTTAGAGTGATTGTCGGCAGATAAGTGTATTGCGATTCCATACTCTCCATAGCCTTTGTTAAATAGAAATTTGCTTGCAAGTCTTGCCGCGTTTTTTGCGGAGTTGCAGTGGAGACTTCTTGTAATTTTGCGCGGGCATTGAGCGATGAAACTTCTATACCACTAAGCAATGAAAGCTCCTCTAAATATGCTTTTAGAGTGGTTTTTGCCGATTCAGTATCATAAGAGTTTTTATAGCTCTGTGCTTTAATAGCTTCTAATGTATCTAAACTGGCTAAGCCCACATCATAGAATCTTTGGTATTTATAAATACTCTCTTGTAATTCCTTTTGTTGATTGTCCAATGCCAGCAAACGGCTCTCCACACTTAGTGCGCTGAAATATGCTTGGATAATTTTTAGTTGTATTTGCTCTTTTGTGCTTTGTTTCTCTGATTCTTTAGCTTTTAATTTATAATTAGCAATATCAAACTTCCCTTCTCGCTTCAATCCGTCAAATACCACCCATTGCGCTTCTAAAAACGCTCCATCTACGCGCGTAGGATAAAAAATATCGGGATTTGTCGTAGATTGATAAGCATACCCTAACGCAACTTTAGGTAAATATTCGTTATATAATGCCTCTTTTTCTTTTTTTAAAGCTTGTGTTTGAGAATCTTTGGCTAGAAAAAGTGGATTTTGCGCGACATTTTGCACTAATTCTTTTAAATCTTGCGGAGTTGCATTAGCAATTCCAACCCAACAAAACAATACTAACGCGCAAATTTTTCGTATTGTCCTCATACATTTCCAAATATTTAAAATTTATTAAAATTTTATGCTAGAAAACCTTAATAAAGCCATTACTTGCTATAATTCCTGCAATTTTTGCACAAAGGATTCCTATGTTTAACGATAAAAGCATTTTAATCACAGGTGGGACAGGGAGTTTTGGTAAATGCTACACTAAAACCTTGTTGGAGCGGTATAAGCCCAAAAAAATCGTTATTTTTTCGCGTGATGAGTTGAAGCAATTTGAAATGGCACAAACTTACAACGCGCCTTGTATGCGGTATTTTTTAGGTGATGTGCGCGATGAAAGCCGATTAAAAGAAGCCACCATAGGAATAGATTATATTATCCACGCCGCTGCGCTTAAACAAGTCCCCGCTGCAGAATACAATCCCACAGAGTGCATTAAAACAAACATTTATGGCGCGCAAAATGTGATTAGTGCAGCCCTAGCAAATGGAATCTCAAAAGTTATTGCGCTTTCCACCGATAAGGCGGCAAACCCTATTAATCTCTATGGGGCGACAAAATTAGCAAGTGATAAGCTTTTCATTGCGGCAAACAATATTGCAGGGATGCGCAAGACGCGTTTTTCTGTCGTGCGTTATGGTAATGTCATTGGCTCACGCGGTTCGGTTGTGCCATTTTTTCAAAAATTGATTGCGGAGGGGGCGAAAGAATTGCCCATTACAGATATTGAAATGACGCGCTTTATGATTACCTTGCAACAAGGCGTGGATTTCGTCTTGAAAAACTTTGAGCGAATGAAAGGCGGGGAGACTTTCGTTCCTAAGATTCCATCAATGAAAATGGTAGAAGTGGCAAAGGCTCTAGCTCCAAACTTGCCCCATAAAATTATCGGAATCCGACCGGGTGAAAAAATCCACGAGACAATGTGTCCAAGCGATGATAGCCATATTACTTACGAGTTTAGCGATTATTATGTGATTGCCCCCACGATTCAATTTAACTTCATCACTGACTTTAGCAAAAACGCTCTTGGCGAGAGTGGAAAGCTTGTTCCGCGAGGGTTTTCTTATGATTCTGGCACAAATAAACAATGGTTAAGCCACGCAGAGTTTTTGGAGCTGTTGCGATGATTCCCTATGGCAAACAAGAAATTACACAATCCGATATTGACACTGTTGTAGAAGCCCTTAAGTCTCCCTTGATTACGCAAGGACCTAAAGCACAAGAGTTTGAAGAAAAGGTAGCAAGTAAAGTGGGCGCACAATTTGGTGTGAGTTTCAATAGCGCAACTTCCGCATTGCATTGTGCCGCCCTTGCTCTAGGCTTGGGCAAAGGGGATTATTTATGGACGACACCCAATAGCTTCGTGGCGAGTGCGAATTGCGGAATCTATTGCGGCGCAAAAGTGGATTTTGTAGATATAAATCCGCAAACCTACAACTTAGACGCAGAAAAGCTAGAAAAAAAGCTAAAATCTACCCCCAAACACAGACTTCCAAAGGTGCTTGTAGCGGTGCATTTTGCAGGGCAAAGCTGTGATATGGAATCCATTAGAATCTTAAGCAGAATCTATCAATTTAAAGTCATTGAGGATGCTTCTCACGCGCTTGGCGGGAGTTATGGCGAATTTCCCATTGGTTGTTGTAAGTTTAGCGATATTACGATTTTTAGCTTCCACCCGGTAAAAATCATCACTTCCGCAGAGGGTGGAATCGCAACAACAAATTCACCTAAACTTGCTAAAAAAATGCAAATGCTAAAAAGTCACGGAATCACAAAGGATTCTGCAGACTTGAAGCGCAAGACACAAGGAGCTTGGTATTATGAACAACAAATGCTAGGCTTTAATTACCGCTTAAGTGAGTTGCACGCTACACTTGGAATCTCGCAACTCTCACGGCTAGAGGATTATGTGCGCACACGCAATGCACTTGTAAAAACCTATAACGAAAACTTGAGGGATTTGGAGCTGATTACACCTTTTGTTGCGTCCTATAATTACAGCGCATTTCACCTCTATGTGATTGTGCTAACCAAAAAAAGCGGAATTACGCGCAAAGAATTGTTTGCAAAACTTCAAGCGGCCAGAATCGGGGTGCAAGTACATTATATCCCGATTCACTTGCAACCTTTTTATAAAAAATTCGGATTCAAAAAGGGAGACTTTAAAGTTGCAGAATCCTATTATAAAAACGCAATTTCCCTGCCACTTTTCCCAACTTTAAGCGAACAAGAGCAACAAAAAGTGATTACCTTACTAAGAGAAAATGTTGCCAAAAAGGTGTGCAATGCAGTCTAAATGTATTTGCATTATCCCTGCGCGAGGTGGGAGCAAGAGGATTCCTAGAAAAAACATTAAAGAGTTTTGCGGAATCCCAATGTTAGCCCATAGCATTCAAATTGCAAAAAAAAGCGGAATCTTTGATGCTATTTTAGTCTCCACAGAGGATTTAGAGATTTCAAAAATCGCCATAGATTACGGAGCAGGGGTGATTTGCCGCCCGACACATTTAAGCGATGATTACACAGGAACGCGTGAGGTGATACTCCACGCGATAGATTTGTTGCCGACATTTTTTGCAATGGGCGAGGATGGCGATTCTAATGCATTGCTTGACACCACACAAATTTGGGTGTGCTGCTTGTATGCCACCGCACCATTGCTGGATTTCCACACTTTGCAAAGCGCATTACAAAGGGCAAAAGAGGAGGCACAGGGGTGCTACTGCTTTAGCGCGGTGGAGTATGATTACTCTCCCTTCCGCGCCTTTAGCATTCAAGAGGGCAAAAATGCAATGCTTTTTAAAGAGCATTTTGCTAAACGCTCACAAGATTTAGAGAAAATCTACCACGATGCGGGGCAATTTTACTTCGCTACCGCGCAAACTTGGTGGAATCGTGAAAATATCTTTGAGGATTCTATAAGTATCGTGCTACCCCCTATGCGTGTGCAAGATATTGACACGCTAGAGGATTGGAAACTTGCAGAGCTTAAATTTAAATGTTTAAACCAAGATTGTTAGGATTCTACAATGCTTACAATAGAATCGCAAAACATTTCTATGCGCTTATGCATAGCATATTAAAGATTGCTTGAGCAATCCTCTCTCTAAAATCTTTGTTGTCATTTAGCTGTTGATAAAGTGTGAAATCTGTATTGACAATATTTTGGTATTTTTTATTAAATATTTCATTAAATTCAATCCGCAAATTTTGCATATCAGAATCCCCCAAAGAATCCAAAAACATCTCGTCTTTTGCAATGTCTTCTTTAATGTTATAAAGGATTCTACTTACTTTATCGCTCTCGCCAAAATCTATGCTTCCATACCTTTCGTTAAATTCCCTAACAATATTTGCAAGTTCCTCTAGCTCCGATTCTTTAGTTTTGCTAGAACCATTTGCTTTTGATGGGCTTAGTTTCCCCTTTCCACTAAGGATTATATCTTGTCTCTTATCAAGCAGTATGCGATAGCTCTCAAAATCTACATTATCCAAAATCCCCCTTGCCAAATCCTCGCTCTTTGGAGGAATGATTTTGCTAATGAGTTTTTTAAGTAAAATATAGAGTTTTTCTAGCTCAATATCCTCAAATGGCAGAATCTGCGCTAAAAAAGAATAATCTTTAAGATAAGTTTTTGCCTTGCTATAAAATCCCTCTTTCTCCTCATCGCTCTTTTGGGAGAATCGCTGTGCCATTATATCTAGCCTAGAGTGAATCTTATCTTCTTTTTCTCCTCTTAAAATAGCTTCCACAAAGGCATTTAGCTCGTTTTCTGTATAGATTCCATATGCATTGAGATTCGTCTTTAAATCAAAGATTCTATCAATATTTGTGGGTTCTCCTAAATATGTTTGCTCATAAAATGCGTTAAACGCTTCTGCAATGTCCTCGTGCGTGTTTGCAAAATCTAGCACACAAGTATCCTCTTTGTTTTTGCAAATCCTATTCAATCTTGAGAGAGTTTGCACCGCACTCACGCCACTTAATTTTTTATCTACATACATTGTATGCAAAAGTGGCTCATCAAAACCTGTTTGGTATTTGTTTGCTACAATTAAAAATTTATAATCATCTTTTTTAAATTCATTTTTTAATGCAGATTCTAAAAAGCCATTTAACCCACTTTCATCATAAATTTCCCCATCAATATTGATTGTATCAGAAAACGCCACAATAGCCTTAAAGTTTGGATAATGTTGCTTTAAATATTTTTTAAAGGCAAAATAGTATCGCACCGCTTTTTCTCGCGTTTCTGTTACTACCATTGCTTTAGCTTTAGTGCCGATTTTTTTATAGGAATAGCTAAAAAAATGTTCAATCATTAATTGAGATTTTTTCTCAATCGTTGCGGGGTTGCTCTCCACATAGGCTTTTAGCTTTTTCATTGCTTTTGTTTTGTCGTAATGCGGATTATTCTCCAAAGAAGAAATGATTTTATAGTAACTTTTATAGGTTGTATATCCCCTTAGCACATCAAGAATAAATCCTTCCTCAATGGCTTGTTTCATAGAATATAGATGAAAGGGAATAAACTTTTGCGTGCCATTAATTGCACAAGATGTTCCAAACATTTCTAAAGTTTTCGGCTTAGGCGTAGCGGTGAATGCAAAATACGAGGCATTGGGCTGCAATTTTTTATTTTTTATGATTTGCAAGATTTCATCTTCGCTATCCATTTCCTTATTACTTCTATCCCTGATGACTTCTCCTAGTTTTTGCGCATTGCTTCCGCTTTGACTAGAATGCGCTTCATCAATGATGATTGCGAAAGTTTTGCTCTTTAACTCTACAATTTCATCTAAGATATAAGGAAATTTTTGTATGGTTGTAATAATGATTTTTTTGCCCTCTTCTAGTGCGTTTTTGAGTTGGCGACTGCCTTGCGTTATGGCTTCTACTAGGTTTTTATCATTGCAAAAAGCCTTGACATTCTCCCTTATTTGAGCGTCTAAAACCCTTCTATCTGTTACAACAATAATGCTATCAAAGATATTTTTATTATCTTTATGCAAACTCACAAGATGATGCGCGAGCCACGATATAGAGTTACTTTTGCCACTCCCTGCGCTATGCTGGATTAGATACCGCCCACCTATGCCATTTTCTTTGCAGTCTTTAAGGAGTTTTGTAACCAAATCTAATTGATGATAGCGCGGAAAGATAATATGCTCCTCTTTCTCCTTTTTCACAATCTGCACGAAGTCAAAAAGGAGAGAAAGCAAAGTGTCTTTTTGCAAGATTTGTTCCCATAGATACGCTGTTTTCATTGTATCTTTACTTGGTGGATTACCCGCACCATTTTGAATCCCTATTGCTCCGCTTCCTTGATTTAACCCTTGATTAAAGGGCAAAAAACGCGTGGCTTCTTTTTCTAGCTTTGTCGTCATAAAGCAAAGGTCGGAATCCAAAGCAAAATGCACTATGCAATTTTTAAAAAATTGCTCGTTTGGATTCCTATCCTTTTTGTATTGCGCTATGGCGTCAAAAACATTTTGATTTGTAAATAAGTTTTTGAGTTCTAAGGTGATAAGTGGCACACCATTTAAGAAAACCGCCATATCAATAGAATCTCTACTTGTATCACTGCTAAAATGTAGCTGACGCACGATAGAAAGAATGTTTTGCTGATAGTTTTCTATGCTTTTAGGGTTACTCTCTGTGTTTGGTTTATTAAATGCGAGATGAAATCTTATGCCCCTCACTTCTACAAAAGTTTGCAAGGCTTTCACGATTCCTTTATTTTTGATTTGTTCAGACACTTTCTCTAAAAAAATCTTTTTATAATCGTCCCCCACGCGTTTTTTAAGATTTTGTAGGTCTTGGCTCTGTGTGGATTCTACAAACCTTTCTAACAACGCACTATCTATACACAATTTTTTATCATAATCTTGGCTACTTCGTTTTATATAGTGATTGTTGTCTAGCAAATAAGCTTCTATAAAGCTTTCTAAGTCTTTTTCTTTATAATCCCGCATTGTTAATCCTTTAATTGTATTCTACCACAAACGGCTTGATTGATAAGGCTTGTTTTGTATTCTTTAATCAGTGTGATTTGCTCTTTTATTTTTTCTATTGCTAAATCAATCTTTGTAATTTGTGTATCCAAAAATTCCGCGATGGCTTTTTGCTCTTGTAGGGGCGGGAGTGGGATTTTTAAATTTCCTACAAATTCCCAACTCGTTCTTGGCATTTTTGTGCCATAGGTTGAGCTATCTATAATATCAATAAAAGATGACGAAAGCATTAGAAATTTTAAAAAATTGCTATATGCTTCTTTAGATTCCAAAACTAAAAACTCACTGACGCAAATTCCGTCTCTATCTGCCAAAAAAACTTTTGCGAGATAAGGGCGCAATTTTCCAAATAAAATATCATTCTTATAAAAACTAATTCCACTATCCTCAAACACATTTTCATTTGTTGGAATATATTTTCCTGTTTTGCTTTCTATATTTTCAAGTCCTATTTTAAAATCTTTATCATCTTTCCTTTGATTTCTTGAAAACACGATATATTTCAACTTTCTAACTTCCCAGTGGTGTGGAATAAGCCCGAGATATTCTATACCGCTAGGCTTGTAGAATACGCCCTTTTTGTCATTTTGAGCCGTAGGCGAAAAATCTTTTTTAGATTCTGTTGTGGATTCTGCATTATGAGATACTTCGCCTAAAGGCTCAGTATGACAAGCCACCCTACCGCAAACGGCTTCGTTAATTAAGGCTTGTTTTTTCTCTTGTAAGAGTGTGATGAGCTTTTGCTTTTTGTCTATATAGTTTTGAATCTTCTCACACTTAGAATCTAAAAATTCCGCAATTTCTTTTTGCTCTTGTAGCGGTGGTAAGGGGATTTTATGATTTGCAAATAAGTGTTTATCTAAATGTGGAATTGCTGTTCCTTTTTTATTGTTTTTGAAAAAATCTTTATAGCAAAGTAACACAAAATCTACAAATTCAATTTGATTTAAATTAGAAAACTTAAGTTTTTTTAAAGTGCTTCCTAAAAACCCTTTTTCTTTAGTGATAAAAATTTCTCCAGAATTTTCACCATCCATTAAAATAAGTCTATCATTGATATTAGCTAAGTTTCCACGACTTGCTAATTTTCTTTCTCCATTATTTCGCAAATATTTAACATCAAGTATAGGTAATTTTTTAGATTCTTCGCTTTCTTGCGAAAGCTCAGAATGACAAATCAAAGACGCTTTATTGTCATTTTGAGTCGTAGGCGAAAAATCTAAAAATTCTCCCATAACTATCTCGCAAATATCCCCTAATTTTCCCACTTCCCAATGCTTTGGAATCTCGCCGAGCCATTCTATCCCGCTAGGTTTGTAGGCGGTTGTCATACTGAGTTGTTTCCCTTTTGTCATTTTGAGCGAATGCGAAAAATCCCTTTTAGATTCTGTGTTATGAGATACTTCGCTACGCTCAGTATGACAAAGTTTAGGTTCTTTTCTTATCATATCTTATCCCCTTTTGTTGCAAATGCGGTATCTAAATCTAAAAATTCGCTTAGGTCTTTGTATTGTGGATTGATAGATTCTATAAGCTTATTTTTAAATTCTCTTTTTTTGCCTTTTAGATATTTTTCTCGCTCAATAGCCTGTGAAATATTTTCAAATGCTTCAAAATATACAAGCCTTGTGCAGTTGTATTTTTGGCTAAAACCTTGCATAAGTTTATGTTTATGCTCGTAAATGCGTTTTGCTAAATTGCTTGTAACGCCTATGTATAGCGTGGAATTTGTAGCATTACTCATCATATAAATGTAGGCTGGATATTTTGCTAGGCTTAGTTGATTTTGTGTTAATGTGATTTGCGGGTTGTTTTGATTTGTGTCTTTCCTATCATTTTGAGACTCTTTTTTATTGTCATTTTGAGTTATTTCCCCTTTGTCATTTTGAGCGTTAGCGAAAAATCTAGATTCTATTGTAGATACTTTGCTACGCTCAGTATGACATCTGGGTTCAGTGTGGCAAGGTGTTTTAGTATGCTCTTTCATTTAATTGCCTTTTAGTATATCGTGCATTATTTGCACTTCTTGTAAGCTTAGATATTTCATTTATCTTTAAGCCTTTCAAACACGGCTTTATTTTCTGGCTTTTTTAAATCTTGTAGCATAGCTTCGCGTAATTGTTGAAAATCATCGGTTTGTGCTTGTTCTATGCTTAAACCTGCCCCCGCCTTATCTGCTAGGGCTTTAAAGTCATCTAAAAACTCTTGCTTGACATTTTCTAGTATCAAAGTCATTTTTGCTCCTTTTGTGTAAAATTTATCACATTATCTTTAAGTCATTTGCTAACATAAAATCTGCTTTAATAAATCCTGCGTTTCTTGCTCTAAGTCTTGTAAATCTTTATTGATAGCTTCTAGGCTGCGTGGCGGTGTGTAGGTATAGAAATATTTGTTAAACAAAATCTCATAGCCTATCTCCTTGCTCTCCCACGCTATCCACGCGTTTGGCACAAAGGGTTTGACTTCTGTGTCATAGTAGCTTAAAATATCTTGCTTTAGCGGGATTTTCTCTGTGTTGTTTGTTTTATCACTATCTATGAGTAAATTTTCTTCGGCTTTTTTGAGTTTGACATCAAGGAAGTTTATAAAGTCTTCTTTGCTTGTGAAATCTTGCGGACTTATTTCTAATTCTTGTAATTTTGCTAGAATCTTATCTTTATCTTTTAGAGCTTGAAATTTCTCATCGTTTAGTAAAATTTCTATGCTTTTTGGTCTTTCAATGGTGATTTTAGTATAGCCAAACTCCGCATTATCATAAATTTTACAATCATCATTTTCTCTATTTGTTAAAAAAAGCTCAGTGATTTTATTTATATGTGTTTTTGTCATCTCATTTTGCTTTTGCCCTAGAGATTTTTTCATTTTGGTGTAGTAGCTTTCGTTTGTCGCGTTAATAAGCTGGACTTTGCCCTTTTTGTGTGGGGGCTTTTTGTTTGTCATAATCCAAATAAAAGTAGGAATCCCTGTGTTATAAAACATATTGGTAGGCAAAGCAACAATGGCTTCTAGAAAGTCGTTTTCTATGATATGTTTGCGGATTTTTACCATACCACTATCGGAGTTAAAAAGTGAGCTACCATTATGCACGGAGGCTAGTCTTGAGCCTTTATCTCCCGCTTGTTTTACAGGCTTCATTTTGCTAAGCATATTGAGCAAAAACATCATTTGCCCATCGCTTTTGCTTGTGATACCTACTTGAAATCTCAAATCTTTGCAATCACTTTTTGCACCCTTTTTCTCTATGCCCAAAATCTTTTGGTCGTTTTCCCACGACTTGCCATAGGGAGGATTTGTGAGCATAAAATCAAATTTTAAATCTTGGAGTTTATCTTCGCTTAAAGTTGAACCATATTTGATATTATCAGGGTTTTCGCCTTTTATCAGCATATCGGCTTTACAAATGGCATAGGTTTCAGGGTTAATCTCTTGTCCATAGAGATGAATACTTGCCTTTGACTTTATAACGCCTTGCGGATCGGTGATGAAATTTTTAGATTCTGTAAGCATACCACCACTTCCACAGGCGTTGTCATAGATGAGATGAATGCCTTTTTGTATTTTATCTTTCACAGGCAAAAATACAAGATGTGTCATTAGCTGTATAATTTCTCTTGGTGTGAAGTGTTCTCCTGCTTCCTCGTTGTTTTCCTCGTTAAAGCGGCGGATAAGCTCCTCAAAGATATAGCCCATAGCTAAATTACTTAAACCCTCTTGGATAATGTTGCCTTTAGAATCTAAAATGGGATTCATAGAAAAATTGATTTTAGGGGAGCAAAATCTCTCTATCACGCCAAAGAGAATGTTTGCTTCCTCTAGGGTGTCAAGCTGGTTTTTAAATTTGAATTTAGTGATAATATCTTGTATATTTGTGCTGAAACTATCTAAATAATTTTCAAAATTAACCCTTATGTTTTTAGGGTCGTTTAGCAAACTTTGCAGTGTGAATTTAGAATAATTATAAAAGCCCATATTGCTGCCATTTGCACCACAAAGCAGACCATCCATATTTTCTAGTTTGTCTTTGTTAGTCTCATAGGTTTGTATCACACGCTCTTTTGTCGGCTCTAACATCACATCAATGCGCCTTAGAATCGTCATAGGCAAGATGACATCACGATATTTGCCTTTAACATAAATATCGCGTAACAAATCATCTGCCACACCCCAAATGAAACTAATAATGGGCTGAAACTGATTAATATTCATTGTATTTATCCCCTTAAACTTGCAAAAGATGTATTGTATAAAAGCATTATTAAAACTGCATAAAGCCGATGCTTATGCAGACGGCATATTGCATTGTGGTAGATTCGTAATAACTGAAAATAGATTTAAGACGTGGGGTGGATTTGCTGTTTTAGGGATTCCACCACAAAAAATGGAATCTTTTAAGAGTTTTGGCAACTTGGACAGATTCCAATCATCGCAATAGAGGTTTCTCTAATTTGATAATGCGACATAGCTGCGCAAGTCGTTCTTAGTGCGCTTACAGAATCATCAAGCTCCATATCCGTGATACTTCCGCATTTCTCACAAACTAAATGGATATGAGGCTTTTTCAAAAGCTCATAACGTTGCTTTTGGTTAGGTAATTTTACCTCATCAATGATATGAGCCTCTTGCATAAAGGCAAGATTCTTGTAAATCGTCGCTAAAGACATTGATGGATTGCTTTCTTTAATATTTTCATAAATCTCATCAACACTAATATGCCCAACCCTTTGAATCTCCTTTAGAATCGTGAGCCGCTGGGGCGTGATTTTTAAATGATTATCGCGTAACATTTGTTTAAACATTTTACGTTCCTAGATATATAAATTTTAAAAGGTTAAAAATATTTATACTACAAAAATTATTTTTATTTGTCAATAAAGATTATTGACACCTTACTTTAAAATAAACCAATTATTTTAAGTAAATTTTACAATGGAATCTTAAATGAACTCAAAAAAAATCTAAACTTTTTTTCTAAGGGGGCAAGGGGTTCTACTTGCGAAGCGTCCCCCTTCCCCCTTAAACCCCCAACCCCTAGCACGCTTACCCCTCCGTCATTACGAACG
>JALEPE010000117.1 GCA_022766795.1 Helicobacter sp. | reverse complement strand
TTGCATTACCTCCGCAATCGCCTCTAAATACGCATCACTATCCACTTTTACAAGCCTTCCAATCACGCCTAACACAACCGTATCTTCCTCAATAGGATACTTAGCTTTCTCTGCTGCAATCGCTTCGGGTGCGCGGGGTGGATTATAGAATCTATCCCTATCCATAGGCACAGAAAGGCTTTTGAAAATATAAGGAGTGTCTTTGGGCGGAGCGTGTGAAATCCTCTCATCAATCCCGCTAATATCATATCTGCCATTCCCGTGACTCCAAAAGATTTGCTTGGGCGCACTTCTTGTAGCAAAGAGAAAATCGCTCCCATCAATCGTGCCTGTGGAGATGAGAATATCTATTTCATCAGCAAGGATTCTATTCCTAAACGTCATTGCCTTTTGCAAATGCGGGACATAATAGCTATACTCTTGCACCAAACCAAACGTAGGACTCACCACAGACGCGCCAATCTCCACTAAAGATTGCATAATCGGAATATCATCAATACTCTTTTGAATATACGCCATAGAATACACTACAATTTCGTATTGACTTGCAAACTCCTCCTCACTTAGCAACGCCTTAATCAAAGAATACTCCACCTTATAAGGCGAATTTGCAACGATTCTATCCTTTAAGATTCCAATTTTTATTTTGCGCCCCGCACTCCTATCCACCGCTTTCTTGCATTGGGTTAAAGTCTTGCCATATTCTACAAAATAAGGCTCTACAAGCTTCACAACCTTATCATTGTATTCCTGCCAATCCTCCTGTGTCTGTGCAGAATTTCCAAATTTATGGTAAATGTAAAATTCCACATACATCGCTAAATCCAAATTTCCCTGCTCCAAAAGCCGCTTTAAAACTCCAAGCCACACAGGAAAATTCTCACGCCATTTTAAGTCATTAAAATAATGCTTAACATTCCAAAAAATATGCATACTCCACAGAAAAATGGATTTTTTCTTCCTATCAGAAATCTGCCAAAAATACTCCTCCTCCAAAGCCTCTTTTTGAATCTTTAAAATCCACTCAATAGGGAGTTGGTAATAAAAGCAAAAATCTAACACAAAGGTATTTAGCCCCTCCATATATTGCTCAACCAAATCCAAATAAATAATATGCCGCAAGAAAAACTTAATCGCCTCTTCCCTATCCCCCCTAAGCAGCATTGCCACGCTAATGCAGTTAATAAATACCAACCGCTCATAATCAGATTCCGTGCTTTTGACATAACTTGCCAAATCTATAAAGCCATCAAAGCGCGTATCTTGTGGAATCTTATAATCCGCTCCACAATCCCCAAAGATTCCAAAACACCATAAAAAATTATAATCGGGAATATCGCCTTTGTTATAAATCAAATCCAATACTTTTTGCCGCAACAACGCAATAATTTCTAACCGCGTTGCCAACTCTAATTCCTCTTGCCCTTGCTTCCCAAGAGAGCGAATCAGTAAGATGACCTCATCAAGTGCTATTTTATGACTTGCTGCTTTTAATTTTGTTAAAATTTCTTGTCCAATTAATTGTGTAGGTTGCATTCTTTGTCTTTAGTTTTAGGATTCTGTAAATATCGGCGGATTTTAGCAAAACTTTAGTTAAAATCAAAAATTTTTGCCATTGCTGAAGCTACTTTTTGCTAGATTATAGATTGCTTCGTCTCTCGTCTTCGTTTATTCCTAGTAATGACGAAAGCCTAACCATTGCTTACGAGAGATTTGTAAAATCTTGTGGCGTGCGAATGCGTTAGCATTTTCACCCGCTTCGTCATTGCGAACAAAGTGCAGCAATCCACAATAAGGAACCTCATTAAAGATTCCATTGCAAAGGTTTCTATTTGCTAGATTATAGATTGCCACGAAAACCTGCGGTTTTCTCGCAATGACAAAGTAGAAAGCCTAAAAGCATTTCAGCATTACAGATTGCTTCAGGCAAAATCCTCGCAATAATAGGCGCAACAATCCCCGCAACAACAGACAAAACCGCCTCTTTTACACACAATTTCAAAAAGTGGAACACCATTTGCTTTATCACTTGCAAATTCAATTTTTTGCAAAGGATGCATAATGAGTTATAGGATATACACCAATGTGAATGCGTTAAACGCACACACTTCAGGAATTGTGAATAATCGCAATATGGCAGAATCGCTAGAGAAGTTAAGCTCTGGCTTACGAATCAACAAAGCAGCCGATGATGCTTCAGGAATGGCAATCGCCGATAGTTTGCGTTCTCAAGCTGCTGCATTAGGTCAAGCAACTAATAACGCCAATGACGCAATCGGTATGATTCAAACTGCCGATAAAGCAATGGATGAGCAAATCAAAATCTTAGATTCAATCAAAACCAAAGCAACCCAAGCGGCACAAGATGGACAAACCAAAACAACAAGAAACGCGCTTCAAAGCGATATTCTAAGACTTATGGAAGAATTAGATAATATTGCAAACACCACAAGTTTCAACGGGCAACAAATGCTTTCAGGTGCTTTTACAAATAAAGAATTCCAAATTGGTGCATATTCTAACACCACCGTTAAAGCCTCTATTCAGCCAACAAACTCTCACAAAATCGGGCATGTGCGCTATGAGACTGCCGCAGAAATGTCTGTGAGTGCGGGTGTAAGTAGTTTTTCAGAAGTTACACTTAAATTCTTAAATACAGATGGCACAAACAACTATTCTATTGAATCTATTAAAATCTCTACTTCAGCAGGAACAGGAATCGGGGCTCTTGCAGAAGCGATTAACAAAAACTCTGATACTCTAGGGGTGCGTGCGACTTATGTCGTGCAAGGACAAGGTTCAGCACCGATTGGTTCTGGAACCGTGCGCGGACTTAAGATTAATGGAATCAATATTGGCGATATTAATGATGTGCAAAGAAACGACTATGATGGTAGATTGATTAATGCGATTAACTCCCAAAAAGAGCGCACAGGTGTGCATGCCTCCCTTAGCATCTCTGGTGCATTACAACTCACGAGCAATGACGGACGCGCTATTTCTGTTAGCGTAACAAGTGGCTCTTCCGTTCTTAATGGCGTTAATGCCAATGGAAATCCCGTTCAGGGTGGTTCGTTTGCAGGAATTTCAGGCACAACACACGCGATTGTCGGACGCTTAACTTTGATTCGTCTTAACGCAAGGGATATTCTAGTCTCTGGTGCAAATTTCTCTCAAGTGGGATTGCACTCTGGAGCTACCAATATTCAAGCAGGTTCTGGAATCGCACAATACACCGTGAATCTCCGTAGCGTTAATGGAGAGTTTGGCGCAAACATTGCCTCTGCAATCGGTGCAAACTATAACACCGCCGTTGCAACCGTCAATGCAAATGGAATCGGGGCAGGTGTTACAAGCTTGGAAGGTGCAATGGCAGTTATGGATATGGCACAAGCCGCACAAGAACACCTAGATAAAATCCGTGCGGACTTGGGTTCTGTGCAACAACAACTCGTAGTTACCATTAACAACATCACCGTAACACAAGTCAATGTCAAAGCTGCAGAATCTCAAATCCGTGATGTGGATTTTGCAAGTGAATCCGCTAACTTCTCTAAGACAAACATTCTTGCACAATCTGGAAGCTTTGCAATGGCTCAAGCAAACCAAGTGCAACAAAATGTTCTTAAACTTCTCCAATAATACAAGCCCAATTTCTTTGGGCTTTTTGCTATAATACATTTATCTTTTATCCAATTTTAAGGAATCCCTATGTCTCAATCTCTAAACTCCCGATTTGATAAAAATCTTGAAGCACTTTTTAAGGTTAATCCCCTCCTTGCCGCACAACTCCAAATTTTAGAACCCAATAAAAAATATGAAGTTTATATCGGACAAGACCCTTTGAATATCAACATTTACGACAAAGAAAATAAGCTTGCGCTTTATGCTAGAGAACCACTTGTGCAAACATTAGAGAAAATCAAAGAATTTGAACCTCTTAAACTCTATCCTTTTTTGTATTTTTTTGGCTTTGGCAATGGAGTCTTTTATCGTTTGCTACTCAATGAAAATGCAAAAAACCTTAAAAAACTCTTTATCTTTGAACCCGAATTGGAGATTATCTATATTGCGTTAAATTTCGCGGATTTTAGTGAGGAAATTGCGCAAAGAAAACTCTTAATTTTTTGGACAGGGACAACAAATTTTGGAGAATTAGACGCGCATTTGGCAAGTGATGGGCAATGGATTTATTCACGCATTTATAATTTACACCTTTATAATAGCTATTATGGGCGATATAGTGAGGAATGCTTGAATCTTAACTCCATTATCACGCGCTCATTAGGACACCATGTTATTTCTGTGGGTAACGATTCCACAGACGCACTCATTGGGCTAGAACACCATTTAAAAAACTTGCCCGAAATGATTACAACTGCCTCAATGAAAGAACTCATCACAAAATCCAAGAATACAAACACTGCCGTGATTGTCTCCACAGGACCTTCACTTTATAAACAGCTCCCTTTGCTGAAAGAATACGCACCTTATCTCACGATTTTTTGCGTAGATGCGTCTTTCCCGATTCTTACTAAGCACGGAATCAAACCCGATATTGTCGTAACCTTAGAGCGTGTAGAACCCACGGCGGACTTTTATAAAAAGACTCCCAAAGCGGCACAAAAAGACATTATCTTTGCGCTCACAAGCATTGTGCATCAAGCCACAACAGAAGCAATCACAAAAGGAATCAAAAGCTTTAGTATGCGCCCCTTTGGCTATACACGATTCTTTGATTTACAAGAATATGGTTATGCAGGAATCGGAATGAGTGCCGCAAATATGGCTTATGAACTGATTGTGCATAGCAAGTTTGAGAGATGTATTTTTATCGGGCAGGATTTAGCCTTTGCTCCCGATGGCAGAACGCACTCCAAAGACGCGATTTTTGGCGAAAACGAATCCCAATACAAAAAATCCGACAACGCATTGGAAAAAATTTTGATTCCAGCCTATGGTGGCAATGGCTTTGTGGAGACAAGTGTTGTGTGGAAAATGTTTTTAAACTTTTTTGAAAAGGACATTGCAGAAACACCTTATGACTTAGAAGTGATTAACTCCACAGAGGGCGGAGCGAGGATTGAAGGGACAAAAGAGATTCCTTTTCAAGAAGTGCTAGAATCTCTACCAAAAGTAAAAAAATCCCCTATCTTACTTGTGCCACCCACCAAAGCAGAAATTGCTGCCAACAAAAAACAAATGGAAGCAAAAGTAAAAGAATTATTGGATTACGGCTACAAAAAGAAAAAAATTGTGGAAAAACTTTTCTTGAAAGTTGTCAAAATGACAGAGGAATTGGAGCGTCTCAATCGCACAAACAAACTAGAAAAAATCAATTTTGCAAAAATGGATTTACTGCTAGAGGAGATTGATGATGTTAAAAATTTCTTTTTAGAAGACACTTTTGTCAAGGTTTTCATTGACGCCGTGCAATCCTATATCGTGCATCAAGAATTAGAATTTGCAAAAATTGTCGTGCGTCCTGTGTATAATCTCATTGAAAAACAAGTCAAACAAATTGATTGGCTCTATGCGCATAAATTTTGGCTTTTTTCTCTTGCGGGAGGAATGGACGCAACTTTAGAGATTGTCAAGCGCAACGCAAAACTTTGGATGAAGATTCCAAAGAAATATGATACGCCAAACACTATTACAAAGGAGACCAAATGAAACTCGTTTATGCGCCAAGTTTTAGAGAATCCCAAGACATTTTACACGCAAATGTCTTGTGCGGTTATGATATTTCCGTGCTTGAATGTCTGCTAGAAGCAAATAATGGGGGGGGGGCAGAATGAAGTCCTCTATCTCCCAAACCCTAAAACCCCGAAATCCTACAATAAAGTCATTTTAGATTCTCTCCCCTCTATTAAATCCATAAAATCCTTATCAGGTGCTAAAAATTGTGATACCCTCATCACAGACCTCTCCACACTTGCTCTGTGTTTTAATCTGCGATTTTTAAAACCCAGCGTGCTATTTTTGCCTTGCTTTACTTCAATTGATTGTGGTAAAGACAGACTATTTTTACTAATTAATCGCTTTAATTTTCTTAGCTTTTCACAGCAGCAGCTTAAAGAGACTCTAAAAGATTTACCCAATTTATCTCCCAACAAAACACAAGAGATTTTAAACTTTACCCAAGAGGATTTACTATGAATATTCAATACCAACTAGACACTTTCGTAAACCTAATAACTCAAAAAATCAAGGAATCCCTAAGTTCTAAGAAAAAGAATATTGCAATTATTTCTTATTATCCCACCTATCGTTCCAATTATGGTAATCTCATTGCAGAGTTAAAGAAAGATTACAATGTCATTACCATTGTAGAGAGAATCTTAAACGATGATTTTGAAAAATCCGCACACGCTAACTTTCATTTTCCTTGGCGTATCATAGAGGGTGCAACACACTATTACCTAAATACTGATATTAAAGAGATTGATTTAATCATCACTGCAGACCAAGTCGGTTATCAAGAGGGCAAAATTGACCGCACATTTTTAAGCAAAAAAGCTAAACGCATTTATCTTCCCCACCGATTGACAACAGATTGTGGCGTTAGCGATAATATAGACTATATCATCGTGCCATCAAAAACAGCAATGCAAGAGTTTAAACTAAAAACTAGCAAAATGAAAGTGAAATTATTGCCCTGTGGCTATCCGCAGTTTGATGTAACCTTGGAAAACTACCA
Organism: Helicobacter sp.; assembly: GCA_022766795.1. Classification (GTDB taxonomy): domain Bacteria; phylum Campylobacterota; class Campylobacteria; order Campylobacterales; family Helicobacteraceae; genus Helicobacter_D. The sequence continues at coordinate 3,524 of JALEPE010000117.1, read as the reverse complement.
TTATACTCCTGCTAACACTATCACTTATGCACCAACCTTGCGCTATGTGGATACAAGATATTCCAACCTAAATGCGTATGCAGGATTTGATTGCAATATGATAGAATGGTTACTAGAAAACACAAAATACAATGTTTCCTACCGCTCCCACCCGATAAATTACACTAACAACCACCTATTCCACCAGCAAATCAAAGCACGATTTCAACACAATCCCCGCGTTGCATTTGATTGCGAAATGGGTAATAAGTTTTTTAACTTTAGTGATTATCTCATAACAGATTGGTCTACGACCTCTTTTGCTTATTCTTATGCAACCTTAAGACCTAGCTTTTTCTTTATGCCTTTTCCTTTGGACAAAGAGCTAAAAAGAGGCGGATATATCATAGAAGAACAAAATTCACGCAACTTTGCCGAACTGAAGCATAAACTTGATTCTATTGATTTTGAATCCCAAAAAACTTTTTTTAAAAAATTGCGCGATACAAATGTTTATAATGTAGGAACTTCCTGTCAAGCCATTAAAGAGCAAATTGATTCAATCTTGAAAGGCAAAAAGTGAAAGCAATTATTTTATGTGCAGGCAAAGGAACACGTTTGGCACCCTTGACGCTTAACAAACCAAAGCCACTTTTGGAGATTAAAGGCAAAACTCTATTGGAAAATACAATTTTGCATTTAAGAAAATGTGGCATACAAGAAATTATTGTTGTTACAGGCTATAAACATTATCTTTTTGACCCACTTGTAAAAAAATTAAAATTTCAAAAAGTGGTATTTGAAAATTACGATTCCACAAATTCTGCCGCTTCCTTGAAATATGTGCTAAACAATATCACAAAAGGCACTTTAATTTTGAATGGAGATTTATTTTTAGCCAATACTTTTCAAGATTCCTTTGAGACGCAAATCAAGTGCGGAGTTTCACAATTTTTAGCACAAAAAATTCTGCATGATACTCCCTCTTGGGGATACATTGTAGATGAGAATTGTAAGCTTTTGGATATTGACACAAACGCAACTAGTGGTTATGGAGATGGAATCGCATTTTTTGACAATGCAGAAGATTTAGAGGTGATTAAAAAAGAATTAGAAAAATGTGATGATTTAGAATATTGGGAAGCCTGTATCCTAAAATCTATGGATAAAATTAATTTCTATATCTTTGGCTTAGATACTTTATACACCGAAATCGATTCTTTTAATGACGCACTCATCTCTAAGCTTATCACTCCAGAAGAAATTGCTAAGCAATGCGCAGATGATAATGCAGCCCAAAGGCTCTTTAGCGTTACAAACATTAACTATAAAATTAAATTTTTAGGACAAGATAAAGTCATAAGGATTCCACGAAACAATAGAAATGCGGTCATCAATACAGAACAAGAACAAAAAATCACAAAACTTTTAGGAGAGTCTATCACTCCACAAGCAGAATTTTATCCCAGCGACATTAAGCTTAGCACTTATTTACAAAACTACCAACCCTTAAAAAAAGAACAGCTTAACTCTACAATCCTAAAAAAGATTCTTGATACAATCAAAATATTACACAGCTTTAAACACAAAGATTATCCCAATTTTTCAAAAACTCTTTTAAGCAATGAGGTTAAAAACTACGAATCTCTAGCAAAAATTCCACTTTTAAGCAAACAAGAGCATAAATATATCACACAAATTACAAAGGAAGTGGATTTCAAAGATTGTGTGCTATGCCATAGAGATTTACAGCTACCAAATATTCTTTACAACACACAAGATTCCAAGATTAAATTCATTGATTTTGAGTTTGCGGGGTTTTGCACTCCCATTTGGGAACTTGGAAATTTAGCAGGTGAGCTTGAGCTTAACAAAGAACAAATCTGCTACATTTTAACCCTCTATCCCAATATTACTTACAAAGAGATTCTACAAGGCAAACTTATCTCTAGTTATGTTTGGGCATTATGGAGTTGGCACTATGATTGCATTTCTTTAGGAAGAGAATATCTTATGCGACTCCATCACACTTTAGAGGAATTACAATGCAATTTATAGGGCATTTTCTAGCCTTTTTAAGTGTATTTTTATGGTCTAGTCTTTATGTTTGCGTCAAAATTCTCTTAGAATCTTTTGCGCCCTTAGAGCTTTTGTTTTTGCAATTTATCATTGGCTATTGTTTTTTGCTCGTTTTATGTCCAAGATTCCTAAAATCTACCCTAAAAGACGAATCCTATCTAATTTTAGCCGGACTTAGTGGAATCACAATTTACAATCTCTTTTTAAATCTTGCAATGGATTATTCTAAAGCATCAAATGTCAGTGTCATCATTGCAACCGCACCACTTTTTACTGCGCTACTTGCAGCATTTTTAAAAATTGAAAAACTTTCATTCGTCTTTTTGGTTGCCTTTATCTTGTGTATGAGCGGAATCGTGCTTTTAAGCTATGAAGATGGGGGATTCTCTTTTAACCCTTTGGGTGATAGTTTTGCTCTTTTATCGGCACTTGGCTGGGCAGCTTACTCACTTTTGATTCTCAAGATTATGCGCAAGAGAGGAAATCTTATCTTGATTACACGCCGTATAATCTTTTATGGAATTTTAGGAATGCTGCCGAGCTTTTTATTTTTAGATTTTTCTCCAAATTTAATGCTTTTATTAGAGCCAAAAATCGCTTTTAATCTGATTTTTTTAGCACTTTTTGCTTCAGGATTATGCTTTTTATTATGGAATCACGCAACACTACTTATCGGTGCTATTAAAACAAATGTTTATGTTTATTTAACACCTCTCATTACTATTATTGTTTCTTTTTTTGTTTTGGGAGAGAAACTCTCTATTTTAGCCCTATTTGGTGCATTTTTAACTCTTCTTGGGGTTATCTTAGCAGAATCCAAATTTTCAAAACACCTATCTCCTTAACAATCTAACCGCCCTTGTAGGCACCGCCCTTTTCCACACTCTGCTTTTATTTTGCCATTACAAGAAAATCTTTAGGCTTTTTGCGACACATAATGCAGAATCTCACCTTTTAAGATTCCATTGTTGCATCAAAAGTTGATACGATTATAGATTGCCACGATTCTACTAACGCAGAATCTCGCGATGACAGAGGGTAATTTTTCGTCAATCCCACTACTTCCGTCATTGCGAGGCAAAGCCGAAGCAATCTATAATCTTACACACTTTACGCTTTACTGCTTCGTCATTGCGAGATTCCACTTGTGGAATCGTGGCAATCCATAATACAGAATCTCGCCTATCACTCTACAACTTCAAACTTTTAAAAACTCCATTAAAAACCTAAAGTATGCTATTATAGATTGCCACGAAACACTGCGTGTTTCTCGTAATGACGAAGCAGCAAGATTCTTGTGTTATCCTTGCACATCTCCAACACTTTTTCACCCTTGACTTCCTTTTCACCAATAATCTGGAAGTCAAACTTCTTGTGTAAGTTTATTACCTGCTTATTACTTACAAAAACCTCTAAGCACAACTTTCTAACCCTCAATACATTAAAGGCATAAAATAAACTCACTT
>JALEPE010000058.1 GCA_022766795.1 Helicobacter sp. | reverse complement strand
GTCCTTACGAGGCAACGCCGAAGATGCATTTGCATAGCAACTCACTCAACCTTGCACAAATGCTTTACATTTGCATACTATAAAGCTGCGCCAACTTCTTGTAATGGCAAAGCGTAAAACAATCTTGCTTTCTTTTGCAATCATCTTCAATTGCGCTAAGTTAAAAAGATTTTACATTTATTTTTAAGATTCCATAATTTATAATAAAATCTTAGACCTTAAAAGCAAAAAACGACAAGGATTCCGATGCCGCTTATAAAACCATTTTTTAATCCTCTAAAGTTTTCCTATTTTATATTTTTGCAAATATTAAGCTTCACACTTATTTTTATGTTACTTTTCTTTTTGTCGCGCTTAATTATGGTTTTAAACTTCTTACCTAAGTCCTTAATCAATGCAAATTTCAATGACACGATTTTAACTTTTTTACTTGGTGCAGTGAGTGATTTAAGATTGATTTCAGCAGCATTTTTGCCCTTACTTGTAGCCTTTATTCTAGGCTTCTTAATGGATTATTTTGCAAATAATTGGGGGGGAACTTTAAGCTTTTAAGATTCTATCTTTTTATATCCTCAATTTTTATCGCACTTTTAGCTTTTGTTTTTATTCTGTTTTGTTTTATCAATTTTTATTATTATCAAATGTATCAAACCAATATTGATACATTTATTTTTGCACTAAAAGATGATGAGACAACCGCGGTTTTAGGCATTATTTTTAATGATTATCCTGTGCTTTTCCTAACCTTTATTGCCCTATGTTTTACGATATTTTGTGTAGGGTGGAATCTAAAGCTTTCAAAATTTCACACAACCATTCATTTGCGATTCCGCATTGCCTTGCTTTTTGTGTTTATTTTTCTTTTATTCTATGCTCTAGCCTTGAGGGGACCTTTTCGCCATATTACGATGAATGTTGAGAATTATAAATTTTCCAAAATTGAAAGCTTTAATCGCCTTGTGCTAAACCCATTGATGAGTTTTGCCTTTGCACATAAAATGTATAAAAAAGAAAGTTTGGATATAGCAAGAGCCGATGAAAAAGAGGGCGAAGCCTTGCAAGAGAATCTTTTTCCTCTCTTTGAAACAAGCCCTAAAAATCCCATTGCAGAATCGCAAAAGCCACATATTATGATAAATTTAATGGAAAGCTTTGGTGGGCAAATGTTGATGTTTAATAATGAAAACTTCAATTTACTTGGCGCACTAAAGGAGCATTTTAAATCCGATTTTGTATTTGAGCGATTTTTGCCCTTCGCAAATGGCACTGCGCCAAGTCTTTCCTTTTTGTTTCTCAACTCCCCAAAAACACTTTCAAAATCACAATACAAAAAGCATTACCTCCCCCTAAGCCCCATAGAAATTTACAAAAAACAAGGCTACAAAGTCCTATTTCTAACTTCAGGGAATCGTGCGTGGTTTGGTATGGGCGACTTTATGCAAGCACAAGGTGTTGATGTATTAATAGATGAAATCATAATGAGCGAAGAATATGCAGAAGCTAATAAAACACGCAATTCTTATGGAATCCTAGATGAATTTATGTATCAAAAAGCATTTGAATTGTTAAATAATGCTAAAGAGCCATTGTTGATTTTAGCTTTAAGTGCCTCAAACCACCCGCCATTTCCCAATGTGTATGAAAGCATTGCAAAAGATAAAATTCCCAATGAAATCCTACAAAGATTTCCTAAAAACGCCTACACAATCCTTAATACCTACATCTACGCAAATAATGAATTTGGCAAATTTCTAAGCAATATCAAAGAAAGCGCATTGAAGGATAGGGTTATTATTGCAGCGACAGGAGACCATAGAGTGCGGGATATGCAGAGTGATTTTAATACCGAACAAGCCCTAAGCTATGCTGTGCCATTTTATCTTTATGTGCCTAAAACATACCAGCACAATCTTTATTACGACAAAAATAGGGTAGGTTCGCATAAGGATATTTTCCCAACACTCTATGCTTTAAGTCTTGATGAAGTGGAATATTTAAATATGGGTGGACGCAATCTGCTAGGAGAAATTAAGAATCCCAAATACGAATTTGGTTACAACGAAGCAATTTGGATAGATGCTGAAGGAATTTATAGCGCAAATTTGGGATTCCATTATAAAAATCCGCAAAGCCTTTTAAATGCGGAATCCTTTACGCCAAGCAAAGAGATTCTAAACTTTAAAAATTTATATGAACAATGGTTAAGCTACACTTTAGCCTTGAGGCTCGTTAATTTGCAAGAAGACTAGAAAACTTGTATCAATGCACCACTTTTCCATTACCGCAAGGAACAAATGCAGTGAATAACGCAATAATTTAGAATTTTAAACAAACAATAAATTTCTATAGAATCTTTAAAGACTACACTCGCTTATGGCAATCCATAATCTTGACAATCAAAAAATATTCAATGGCGAAATAAAAATTATAGATTGCCACGCAAACCTGTGGTTTTCTCGCAATGACATATTACCACCGCGTCATTGCGAGGCATTAGCCGAAGCAATCCATAATCTTGTATCTCGCCTTTAAATTTGCGATTCCATTATTATTTTCTTATGCAAAATTATAGATTTGCAGCTCAAAGCGGGTGAGTTGCTAACGCAACATACGCCACGATTCCTTACGGAATCTTGTAATGGCGCAATAGCGAGATTTTAACAAGTTAAGATTTTTTTAAAATAAACTCCAAATCCTCTCCGTTTTCAATTTGTGATTCCACAATATAGCCATTATTTTTAGCTAAGCGTGCAATATTATCGCTACTTGCACCACAACTGCAAAGCACTTTAATTTCACTCTCACCTCTATCTAGTAGAGGTTTAAGATTTAAAACAGGTTCGGGACAACTAAGCCCACGCACATCAAGTTCTACCATTTTAACTCCTTTTTTCTCTTGCAAAGACTGCTACAAGCAAACAAAATATAAATCCTACGATAACCGCCACAGGTGCATTTGCTCCAATTCCAGCAGGGGAGCTTGCAAGTCCAAAATTATGCGCAAATGCTGCTCCAACAAGTAGCCCAAATACAAACACAGCCGCATCACCATCACCTTCGCCTGATAAGATTAATTGTCTGCCCGGACAACCACCCGCTAGTGTAAATGCGATTCCAGCAAGTGCCATTCCTAAAAAATTCCAAAGCGTATCATTATGCGCAATTGGTTGTCCGCTAAAGCCCGGATTAAAGAATCCTAACGCAAGATTTGTGATGAAGGCTGCGACAACCAACGCAACCACGCCTTGTAGAATATGTGTATCGCGCGTTAGAATCGTATCACGCACCGCAGCAATCATACAAAAACGACTTTTTTGGAAAAGTGCGCCCAAGAATAACCCTGCAACAAGCGAAATAATTAGAGGTGCGTGCATTGAACCCGGACCTTTTTGCGAGAATTTGATTGGAGCATTTGCGTCCATAAGCCCCCAAATTAAAAGTCCAAAAATCCCCAATACGAATAGCGGGAATACAAGTCCTACAATTTTGCTTGTTGGGCGATTCCTGCCAAGAGAGAATCCACGTTTTAGGAAAAATACACCAATTAAGATTCCAAAGACAAGTCCAAACACACCTGCAATTGCAGTCCAATCCCCAGCACTAAGTCTTAGCCACATTCTCCAAGGGCAACCCAAGAAGACAAGCGCACCAATCATCGCAAATATGCCGAGCATAAAGCGCACAATCGGCGCAGAACCAGCGCGTGGGCGAAACTCTCTAAACAAAAAAGAAGCAATGAACGCACCAAAAATTAATCCAATCACCTCTGGGCGAATGTATTGCACAATTCCTGCTTGGTGCAAGTTTAACGCTCCTGCAATATCACGCGTAAAACACGCTGCGCACATTCCCATATTGCCCGGATTTCCAAAATATACTAGCACAGGTGCTAAGACTCCAAGCGCAACACCCGCTAGAATCGGCCAAATTGCCAATTTCATAACAAAACTCCTAGAAATAAATGACAGCTAAGAAAAAGTAGTTAAGAAGAAGCTGCTTGCTTAAACCTTAAGCTAATTCTGCGCATTTTAGCAAAGATTTGCTTAAAGTTTTAAAATAATAACCTTGTAAATTCGTGGAATCTTTAATTTTGTCTTTTATGATTTTTTGATACAATCACAAATTATTTTGTAAAATTTTAGGAGTGAAAGCTGTGAGAAGCCATTATTGTGCGGATTTAGGAGAGCAAAATATCGGAGAAGTGGTGCAGTTGTGCGGTTGGTGTAATACCTATCGCGACCACGGAGGCGTTGTTTTTATTGATTTGCGCGACCGCAGCGGACTTGTGCAACTTGTATTTGACCCAAAAGATAGCGGGGAAGCACATAAAATTGCGAGTGAAGTGCGTGATGAGTATGTTTTGATTGCAAAAGGAAAGGTGCGTTCAAGGGGTGAGGGGCTAGAAAATCCCAAGCTCAAAACAGGCAAAATTGAAGTGCTTGTAGAATCACTAGTGATTGAAAATAAAAGTTTAACGCCGCCTATTGCTGTAGGCGATGAGAGTGTGGGCGAAGATGTGCGTTTAAAATATCGCTACTTGGATTTGCGCAATCCACGTTTGCAAGAGATTTTTATTATGCGCTCCAAAGTGGCACAAGCCACGCGCAATACTCTAAGCAACTTAGGATTCCTAGAAGTGGAAACGCCCATTTTGACAAAAGCCACTCCAGAGGGCGCAAGGGATTATCTTGTTCCTAGCCGTGTGCATCACGGGGAATTTTACGCGCTTCCACAAAGCCCACAACTTTTTAAACAGCTTTTAATGGTAAGTGGGTTTGATAAATATTTTCAAATTGCAAAGTGCTTTAGAGACGAGGATTTACGCCTTGATAGGCAGCCGGAATTTACACAGATTGATATTGAGATGAGCTTTTGTAAGCAAGAAGAAGTAATGGCGGTTGCAGAGGAGGTTTTAAAGGCGATTTTTGGAGTCTGTGGAATTGCTGTGCAAACGCCTTTTGAGCGTCGCACTTATAAGGAAGTAATGGAATCTTATGGAAGTGATAAGCCGGATTTGCGCTTTGATTTACCGCTTGTGGAAGTGGGAGATTTGTTTGTGGATTCTAGTAATGATATTTTTTCTTCCATTGCGAAGGATTCTAAAAAGAATCGCTTTAAGGCTCTTTGCGTTAAGGGTGGAGATTCTTTCTTTACGCGCAAGACTTTAGGAGAAGCAGAGGAATTTGTGCGTAAATTTGGTGCAAAAGGTTTGGCGTATATCCAAATTAAAGAGGAAGGCGCAAAGGGACCGCTTGTGAAGTTTTTAAGCGAAACAAGCCTTAAAACCTTATTAGAACGCGTGGGCGCAAGTGTTGGGGATATTATTTTCTTTGGCGCGGGAGAGAAAAAAATCGTGTGGGATTATATGGGACGCTTGCGTCAAAAAGTCGCACGGGATATGGGGCTAGTAGATGAGAATCAATACAGATTCCTATGGGTTGTGGATTTTCCTATGTTTGAGCGCAATGATGATGGCAGTATCTCGGCACTACACCACCCTTTCACAATGCCCAAAGATTTAGATGTGGAGGATTTGGAGGATATTAGCTCTGTAGCGTATGATGTGGTGTTGAATGGTTTTGAGATTGGTGGAGGAAGCATTAGAATCCACAAGCAAGAGATTCAAAGTCGCGTATTTACATTACTTGGAATCTCTAAAGAGGAAGCACAGAGTAAATTTAGCTTCCTGCTTGAAGCTTTGCAGTTTGGTGCGCCTCCACACGGCGGTTTAGCCTTTGGAATGGATAGAATCATTATGCTACTAAGCCGTGCAAATTCTATTCGTGATGTGATTGCATTCCCTAAAACACAAAAAGCAACTTGTCCGCTCACAGATGCACCAAGTGCGGCGGGTGAGGAGCAACTAAGAGAGTTGCATATCAAGGTAAGAGAAACCAAAAAATAAGGAGATGAAATGAAAAAATTATTTTTAGTTATTGGCGCACCCGGCAGTGGTAAAACAACAGATGCGGAAGTTATTAGCAAAAACAATAGCGAAAGTATGGTGCATTATTCCACAGGAGAATTGCTCCGCGCAGAAGTGGCAAGTGGAAGTGAGCTTGGAAAATTGATTGATAGTTACACAAGCAAGGGGAATCTCGTGCCTTTGGAGATTGTTGTCAAAACGATTGTAGATGCGATTTCTAATGCAATAAAGGATATTGTGTTAATTGATGGTTATCCTAGAAGCGTGGAGCAAATGGTGGAGCTAGATAAGATTCTGCAAAACAAGAGTGATATTGCGCTTGTGAGTGTGATTGAAGTGGAGGTGAGCGAAAAAACTGCGTGTGATAGAGTGCTTGGACGCGCAAGAGGTGCAGATGATAATGTAGAAGTCTTTAACAATCGTATGAAAGTTTATCAAACACCGCTTCAAGAGATTCAGGATTTTTATAGCAAAAAAGGAATCTTAAAGAAAATCAATGGTGAGCGCACGATTGAGGAAATTACTACCGAAATGGAAGCGTTTATTAAGAGTAAGATTTAAAGGAGAAAAGATGGAAGATAGTCAAGCAGAAGTTGGCGGAAGTGGCATTCTCTCTAAAAAATATGGACTTTCTTGGATAGTTTATGTAAAAAGCTTCCTCTTTAGTGTGATTTTTGCCGCGATTGTTTTATATGGCATACATTATTTTAAGCCCGATTATTTCTGGTGGGCTGTGGCGATATTAGCCATTTGGTATGGCATTACACTTCCTTTGCGATTCTTATCAATGCGCGCTATGTATGTGTTTATGGACGAGCGAGGCGTATGGCTGCATTCAGGAATTTTGCCTTGGACAAAAGGCAAGAGAGGAATTATTTGGAATGATTGTGGCGGAGCGGTTTATTATCAAGGATTCTTTGCTTATATTTTAAAGACTTATACCATCGCAATTACACATAAATACACAGAATCCGCACAAATTGTTGTATCTGGAATTTATCACGGTAAGGACTTTTGCGCCGAAGTTTCAGATTATATTCACAAGACATATCAAGCAAACGATAAGGAGAAATAATGGATTTAAGCAAAATTGAAGTGGGTGAAAATCCTAGCAAACTGAATGTAGTCATTGAGATTCCTTATGGAAGCAATATTAAATACGAGATTGACAAGGAATCCGGTGCGGTGGTTGTGGATAGAGTGATGTATAGCGCAATGTTTTATCCTGCAAATTATGGGTTTGTGCCAAATACTTTGAGTGATGATGGCGATCCTGCAGATGTGCTTGTGCTAAATGAATATCCACTTCAAGCTGGAAGCGTGATAAAGGCGCGTTTGATTGGGGTTTTGATTATGGAAGATGAAAGCGGAATGGACGAAAAGCTCCTTGCAGTGCCTGTTTCTAAAATTGACCCAAGATACGATAAAATCCAAAGCCTAGAGGATTTACCGCAAATCACATTGGATAGAATCAAAAATTTCTTTGAAACCTACAAAACACTAGAGCCTAACAAATGGGTAAAAGTCAAGGAATATAAAGATTTAAAAGCGGCAAAAGAGATTTTGGATAAGGCGATTAAGAATTACAAATAAGTTTGGTGATTTCAAAGATTAAAGCTGTTTGAAGTAGAATCTTTTGTGTGTAACTCACAAGCAAGAGAAGGAGAACCTAATTTCGCAAGCGAAATTTTCTTTATTGCTTGTTCGCCACACGCAAAAGATTTACTTAACATAAAAGATTCCACTTATTTAGTTAGCAAGTCTAAAGTTTTAGATTGTTTCAAAAAGTAATTTTTAACACGCAAGATTGTGGGTTCTTAAAGGAATCGCAAGAGATTTTTAGTTTTTTATCTTGTGTTTATCCCAAAACCTTGTAAAATAGTTCATCTTAAAAATATCATTTAAAGGAGACAATGATGAAAAAAATCATTTTAGCTTCAGTATTAGCGGCATTTGCGCTAGTTGGTTGTGGCGGTGAGAATAAAGAGGCGGCTGCGAGTGCAGCGGGTGATAAAAAAGTGTATGAAGTGAAGTTTGCGCACGTTGTTAGCGCGAATACTCCTAAGGGGAGAGCGGCAGATTTCTTTGCTAAAAGAGTAGAGGAGCTAACCGATGGGCAAATTAAAGTGCATGTATTTCCTTCTGCGCAATTAGTAGATGATGATAAGGTATTTCAAGAATTAAAGCGCAACAATGTGCAACTTGCAGCACCAAGCTTTTCTAAATTTACGCCTTTTGCAAAAGAGTTTAACCTTTGGGATGTGCCTTTTATTTTCCGCGATACAGACCATTTGCATAAAGTAATGGACGGAGAGGTAGGAAAAATCCTAAAAGATGTGATTTCTAATAAAGGATACATTGCGCTTGATTATTGGGACGCTGGATTCAAACAATTTAGCACAAACAAAAAGCCTATTATCGTGCCAAGTGATGCGGAGGGACAAAAAATGCGCATTATGAGTTCTAAGGTGCTAGAGGAGCAAACAAAAGCAGTCAAAGCGATTCCACAAGTGTTGCCTTTTGGTGAAGTGTATTCCGCTTTGCAAACCGGTGTTGTTGATGCGGCAGAGAATCCCCTCTCTAACCTCTATAATTCTAAATTCTATGAAGTGCAAAGCTCTATTACAATCTCCAATCACGGGTATTTAGGCTATTTGGTTGTTGCGAGTGAAAAATTTTGGAAAGAATTGCCACAAGATTTGCAAGAAAAATTTACTGCTGCAATGCGTGAGGCAACGATTTTTGAACGCGAAGAGAGCGCAAAAGAAGAGGAAATGCTACTCAATAAGCTTAAAGCAGACGATAAAACAAACACAACGATTTACGAGCTAGACGAAAATCAAAAGAAACAATGGCAAGATATTATGGTAGCCATTTATCCTAAATTCTACGATTTAATCGGTAAAGAGTTGATTGACAAAACGCTAAACACAAAATAGTTTGTCCATTTTGAATTGATAAAAGGGCTTAATATGCGTGGTTTATTGTTGATGATTCAAAAACCTTTTTTGTGGGCACATAAAGACCCTAGCGTGAATAAAATGTTTGCGATTCTTGATAAAATTATCGCAGGGATCAATAAAAATGTCGCTGTGGTTGGAATGGCACTTGGAATCCTCATTACCGCCATTAATGTGAGTATGCGCTATATCGCGGGATTCTATCCCGAGATTGGCTCTCTCACTTGGGCGGAGGAAGTGGCGCGGTATTGTTTCTTGTGGTCTGCATTTTTTGGCGCAGCGTATGGCTTTAGAAAAGGGGTGCATATCTCGGTAACAATGCTCGTTGAAAAATTCCCACCCGCACTTGCTAAGACTTGCGTTATTTTGACACATATTTTAAACTCTGTGTTTTTGGGTTTTATGTTTTATGCAAGTTTGATGGTTTGCTATCTAAACTATGAAATGGGCTATATGAGTGAGGCATTGCACGAAGTTCCCTTGTGGGTTTTCTTAATGTGTTTGCCGATTGCCTTTTTGGGTGCAACTTATCGTTCTGTGGAAAAAATCTATGAGGTTTCTTGGACAGATGCCGATAAAGTTGTTAAAAACGCAGAGGAAGAGATGATTCACGATTCTGTGGTGAAAGATTAAGGGGGGTTGGAGTTAATGAGTGTAGCCTTTTTACTCATCGTATTATTTGGTTTATTGTTAGTGGGTGTGCCTGTCGCTATTTCGCTAGGTGTTAGCGCGGTTCTCACAATGCTTGTCTTTACCTCCTACGATATTATGGGTGTGCCAGAGATAATGCTTAATGGCTTAAAACCCGCGTTAATGGCGATTCCAATGTTTATTTTAGCAGGTTCGCTAATGAGCAAAGGAAGTTCCGCACAAAGAATCGTAGATTTTGCTAAAAGTATCGTAGGGCATTTGCCCGGCGGTTTGCCAATGAGTGCGATTCTTGCTTGTATTATCTTTGCCGCTGTGAGTGGAAGCTCTCCTGCAACGGTTGTGGCGATTGGCTCTGTAATGTTTGCAGCTCTAAATAGTGCGGGGTATCCTAAAAGCTATTCTGTAGGTGCAATCACTTCAGCAGGAAGTCTTGGAATCTTGATTCCACCTTCTGTTGTGATGATTGTGTATGGGGTAACGGCGGAAGTTTCGATTGAAAAGCTTTTTATGGCAGGTGTTGTTCCGGGCGTGATGATTGGTGGAATGATGCTAGTTTATGCGTATTTTGGGGCAAAACGATTAGGCTTTAAGGCAACAAAACCAGAATCTCTAAGCAATCGTTGGAAAAAGTTTAAAGAAGCTTTTTGGGCATTGCTCATCGTTTTGGTTGTCATTGGTGGAATCTATGCAGGGATTTTTACTGCCACAGAAGCAGCGGGAATTAGTGCGGTTTATGCCTTTATCATCTCTGTTTTTGTGTATAGAGACATTAAGATTAAAGATTTGTATGGCGTGTTGTTAGATGCAGCCATTACCACAGCGATGATTTTCTTTATCATTGGTTTTGCGGTTGTGTTTGCGCATTTCTTAACAAGCGAGAGAATCCCGCATATGATTGCAGAATCCCTTGTCAATATGAATATGAGTTGGTGGGTATTCTTGATTTTGGTTAATATTGTGCTTTTCATAATGGGGCAGTTTATGGAACCTAGCTCTGTAATTATGATTATGACGCCTTTGCTTTTGCCAATTGCCTTGCAACTAGGCATTGACCCCATTCACTTTGGAATCGCAATGATTGTGAATATGGAGCTTGGAATGCTAACGCCACCTGTGGGGTTGAATCTCTTTGTTGCGAGTTCTCTTACCGGTTTAAGCCTAAAAGATGTTACAATCTCCGTGCTTCCGTGGCTTTGTGTGCTACTCTTTGGTTTAATCCTTGTCGCGTATGTGCCTAGCATTTCGCTTTGGTTGCCTAGTTTGTTGGATTAAGGTTGAAGGTGGAAGAATCGCTGCTTGGGCTTTTTGAGAGTGCGCCCCATTTGATGAGCCTATTTGCAGGGATTCTAACCTTTATTAGTCCTTGCATTTTGCCACTGATTCCTGCTTATTTCTCCTATATTTCTAAAATTTCATTGCAAGAAATGAAAGATTCTAAAAGTTTGGATTTAAAGAAGCGATTTAGAATCCTAAGAAGCGCAATCTTTTTTGTTTTGGGCTTTGGAATTATTTTTATACTATTTGGTGCGGTTGCGGCAAGGATTTTACAAGGTGGGATTCTTTTAAGCCCGATTTTGCGCTATTTTGCTGGTGGAATCCTTATCATCTTTGGTTTGCATACTTTAGGGGTGCTTAGGATTCCATTTTTAAACTACACCAAAAGCTTGCATATCAAAGGCGAATTTGGAATCTTAAAAGATTTTTTTACTCCTTTTCTGCTTGGTATGAGCTTTGCGCTTGGTTGGACGCCTTGTGTTGGTCCTATTTTGGCAAGTATTATCGCCCTTGCAAGTTTAGATGGGCAAAGCGGAATCGCATTGCTAGCGACTTATACGCTTGGACTTTCGCTCCCTTTCTTGCTTTGTGCAGTGTTGATTGGCTATGCGTTTGCTTTCTTGGAATGGATTAAGGCTTATTTTAAATGGATTGAATGGTGTGCCGGTGGGCTTTTGATTTGCATTGGAATCCTTGTTGCAAGTGGGGGAATGAGCGCATTATCCACCTATCTTGTAGGGGTTTTGGGCTAGGATTCTGTGATGAGGTTGAAAAATTTTGTGGATTTAAACGAAATTGAAAAGGTTTTGGTGTATGGGTGGCGCAATCACCTAAAAATCGCTCCTTTGATGAGAACGCAGACGATTACATTAAAAGAACACTTGCAATTTATGGAATCCTTGAAGCAGGATTCCACGAAGCAATATTTTTTGGCTTTGCAAAACGATGAAATCTTGGGTGTGCTTTGTTTTATAGACATTCAGCGCGGAATCTCTTGTGAGTTTGGAATCTATCAAAACCCCGACTTAAAAGGAAATGGAGCGGCATTAATGCAAAAAATGCTACAATACGCACAAGAGACGCTAGGGGTTAAGAGTATTTATGCCTGTGCGTTGAACACGAATCAAAAGGCAATTTCTCTTTACCAAAGATTTGGTTTTCAATTTACAAATAAGGACGCGCAAATGAGTTATTTCGTATTCTCTGCGGGGGGGATTTGTAGCCCTTTATATCCTTAAAAGCCACTTTATTCCATTTTTTTACCGCACAAACTACAATTTTAGCCATACAGGATTCCATACTTTGCAAAATGCACAAATCCTTGAAAAATGTGGAATCGCAAAGCTTAAGGGCGATTCCAAGTTCATTTTCAAGCCTGTGCGCGTAAAGGTGGCATAGATGAAAGTGGCGATTCTAACCTCCCCAAATCAGTGGTTTATCCCCTATGCTAAGGAGCTAGAGGGCAAGATTCCTAACTCTAGGTTGTATTTCTCCCATTGTGAAATCCAAGAGCCTTATGATATTGTTTTTATTCTTTCTTATCACCAATTAATTGCGCAAGAATTCTTAGATTTACACACATATAATTGTGTGATTCACGCGTCTGCATTGCCCAAAGGCAAGGGTTGGTCGCCGCTTTTTTGGCAGGTGCTAGAGGGCAAAGATTCCATTGTTTTTACGCTTTTTAATGCAGATGCAAAGGCGGATAATGGCGCAATTTATTTGCAGGAGACTTTGCATTTAAGCGGGTTGGAGCTTTATGAGGAGTTGCGCGAAAAACAAGCTAAGATGTGTCAAAAGCTATGTTTGGAGTTTTTGGAAAAACTTCCGACTTTAAGCCCAAAGGCGCAGAGTGGAGAGGAGAGTTTTTATCCCAAACGCACACCTAAAGATAGTGAGCTAGATATGACTAAAAGTTTGGAATCGCAATTTAATCTCTTAAGGATTGTGAGCAATGAGGAGTTCCCGGCGTTTTTTATCAAAGATGGCAAGAAGTTTGTGCTAAAAATCTATGCCTACGATTCTGCGGGGGGGGGGGGATAAATTAGGGATTCTTTGTTTGGAGCTAGAGGATTATATTGTTTTAAGTGATTTGGAGTAAAAAGAGGTTTTACAATGGCGCAATCACCCAG
>JALEPE010000051.1 GCA_022766795.1 Helicobacter sp. | reverse complement strand
AGAGAAATATGGCAAAGAAAAAAACACAAATTTTTGAATGTCAGCATTGCGGATTCCAAAGTTCTAAATGGCTTGGTAAATGCTCAAATTGTGGGGCTTGGGAAAGTTTTTTAGAGCTTAAAGAGGAGCAAGTTGAAGCTTTTAGGGGATTGGAATCTCAAGGCGTGAAGGTTGCGCGCATTACAGAGGTGGAGAGAGAGGAGTTTGTGCGTTTTAGCTCGGGAGAAAGTGAGCTAGACATCGTGCTAGGTGGTGGAATCGTGCTAGGTGGAATGTATTTAGTGGGCGGAAGTCCGGGTGTTGGCAAATCCACATTATTATTAAAGATTGCAAGCAATCTAGCAAAAGGTGGCAGAGAGATTCTTTATGTCAGCGGGGAGGAAAGTGCCTCACAGATTAAGTTAAGGGCGGAGCGCCTCAACGCACTAGATGAAAATCTATATTTACTCAATGCTATTAAACTTGAAGAAATTTTATCTGCGATTAAAAGCAAGGAACATTATTATAGCCTAGTCGTGATTGATAGTATCCAAACGCTTTATAGTGAGAGTGTTGGCTCTAGCCCGGGGAGTGTCTCGCAAGTGCGTGAAGTTACTTTTGAGTTAATGCGTCTTGCTAAAGAATTTGGAATTTGTGTGTTTATTATCGGGCATATCACAAAAGATGGCGCGATTGCTGGACCTAGAATCTTAGAACATATGGTGGATTGTGTGCTATATTTTGAAGGGGATTCCAGCCGTGAGTTGCGCTTTTTGCGTGGTTTTAAGAATCGCTTTGGGAATACAAGTGAGA
This sequence comes from Helicobacter sp., assembly GCA_022766795.1. GTDB lineage: Bacteria > Campylobacterota > Campylobacteria > Campylobacterales > Helicobacteraceae > Helicobacter_D. The sequence goes on along the minus strand of JALEPE010000051.1, from coordinate 20,527 downwards.
TTGGTATCTTTGAGATGCAAAGCACAGGTTTAGTGGGAGCAAAAGAGGCTTCAAAGATTTTTTTCTCACACAAGACTTCAAGTCCCGGGAGTGCGCTTAGTGTCGTAATGGAGGGTTCGCGTGCTTTAGTGCTTGAGGTGCAGGCATTGGTAAGTGATTGTGCTTATGGTGCGCCAAAGCGCGCTTGTACAGGCTTTGATTCTAATCGTTTAAATATGATTTTAGCTCTTTTAGAACGTAAATTGGAGATTCCACTCAATCGCTATGATGTATTTATTAATATTACAGGAGGGATTAAAATTGTAGAGACTGCGGCAGATTTAGCAATTGTAGCGGCGATTCTATCAAGCTTTCGGAATCGTGCGCTTGCAAATACAAGCGTATTCATCGGGGAAGTAAGCCTTGTTGGCGATATTCGTGATGTTCCCAATACGGAACAACGTTTAAAAGAGGCAATATCACTTGGAATCACACACGCGATTTTACCCAAGAAACTCAAGCAAAATCTTGCGATCAAATGTTATGTGGTGCAGGAAGTTACAAAAATTATTGATTGGATGTAGGGATAAAATCTTCTAAAATTTCCTCTTGTAGGATATAGGCAATCTCTAGGGTAAATTCCTTATCAAAATGGGATTCCACAATGACAATGGGGGAGGTAAAAAATCCATTGGGGTAGAGTTTATGGCGCAAAGCAAGCTGCACGGATTCGCTTAAACCCTCTTTTAAGAGGCTTTTGAAGTCTGCTACCCCTAGTGTGTCTCTAAATGCGCTAAATTCTAGCAATAAGATTCCCTCTTTATTAGCATATCCGATTCCATTTTGCCAAAATTCTACCTTAGCTCTTGTAGGCTTAGCAAGAAAGGAATAATTGCAAATAAAGCTTGGAATCACAGAATCGCTAACCTTCAGCAAACCTTTTAAAAGCCGATATTGTTGCACTTTGCGTTTGATAATGCGATAAGGCTTCTTAGTGTTTTCTAATTGCGTGCGTGTTTGGAAATTTTTAAGACGTAATGCCGGGAGATTCCGCGCTTCTTTGGGGAGATTAAGAGTGGAGAATAACTCCAAAGGATTTTTATGGGATTTCTCGCGTTGCATTTGTAGAGCGTAGAGACAGCCACAATAATTTTGTCGGTAGAGTTTAGCTTCTTTAGCGCGGATATTTTGAAGTTGTGTTCCACCATTACCCCGCACATCAATGGGGAGGAAGGGGAGATTATATTTTTTAGCAATAGCTTCCCCCTGCGCAAAAAGATCTTTTTGGGATTTCATTGGGCTTGCTAGAAGTGTTGTAGTAAATTCTACGCAATGCGTATCTAGTGCGACTTGTGCGCTTCTCTCTAGCCGAAAGTCAAAGCAAAAGCTGCACCGCTCGCCTTTTTCAGGTTTATCCTCTAATCCTTTCGCGCCTGTAAGCCAATCTAGTAAATCATATTCTCCTACAATAAGTGGAATCCCGAGCTTTTCACAACTGCGTTGCACATCGTAAAGGCGCATTTGGTATTCCTCAAAAGGGTGGATATTAGGATTATAAAAAAAACCGCAAAATTTTTTTTGGGGATAAGCTTCTTGCAGTTGTAATAAAAAATGGTGGCTATCCACACTGCAACAAATATGCACTAAAGTGGTGTTGGAGTTTATAAAATTTGGAGTTTTAGACATTGCAATCCTTTCTGTAATTCGTATAGTTTTTCGCGATTCCATAGTCTGCGTCATTGCAAAGACGTAGCCCGTAATAATTTATAATTTGGAATCGCTTTTAAAACTCCATTGCGAGTCTTTTTATATGCAACATTATAGATTGTTTTATCCTTTCATTCCTCGCAATGACGGAGACGCAAGGACGATAGCGGTTATGCCTTGACGCTTAGAATCAAGCTTTCATTGGAACGCATTTGCTCCACAAAATCATTGATTTTATTTGTCAAATGCCCGTTAATCACATCTGCATCGTTACTTTGTTGTTTGATTAGCTCCACTTCTCCCGCAAAATACTGCTGCACCAACGCTTGTTCCTCCGCAGAGAGGGTATTTAGATTACCGCTTTGCTTGATTTTTGCTAGAAGCCTCATTGCCTCCTCCATTGCAGCCACATCTAGCTCCTCTTTACTCTTTGGTTCTTTGACGCTTGTTGCTTCCATTGACTTTTCTACCATTTTAGCAAGAGTATTTTCCTCAGATTTTAAAATGCCTTTCAGTGTCTGCACTAAATTACCACGCGTTACTTCAATATGCTCCTGCACACTGATTTTACCATCTAAATTTTTATCTTGAGTGATGAAATTATCTAGCAAATCCTCTATGGTGCGCACTTTTGTATCGTCTGCCTTTGTATTTGTGGCGACTGAATACACAGCCATACCATTGTTGAAAATGCCCTTTTCTGCCAATTTAAATGTATAGCCGTCTTGGATTAGCCCTCTCTCTTTATCAGAAAACTTGCCATCTCTATCCAAATCCGCCTTTTGCGCTCCCACCTCTCCAGCGACAATCTGCGCATACCAACCACTCACATACGCTTCCGCCTTACCGCTTAGGCGCATTAACCCATCGTCTCTTGCGTAAAAGTCTTTTTTATGAAACTTTTCTTGCAATCTTTCTAAATTCTCTTTAGAGAGGAGCGCACTCACCCTCTCTCCACTTGTGGCATCATCAAAAAGCACGAGTTTGTAGTTAGAATCCTGCCCTACCAACTTCGCTTTTATGGATTCTTTAATAGCTTGTGGTGCAAGCAAATCCTGCTCCGCCTCCCTTTGCAAAGAGGATTCTGCACGCACATTAGCGGAAAGATAGGTTTTCTTTGAAACGATATTATCCACGCCACCAATAGAGGTCATTCGCATCATAGTCTCTCCTTTTTAAGATTAATTTATATTCTTGCAAATTTAAATCCTACAATTTATTTACTTAAACAAATTTTACAAAGAATCTTATTAGCTGTCCTAAACTATTGGTTGTTGCCCTGTCGTCCATTTTAAAAATCTTATCAATAAAATAACGAAGTAGTCAATATTTTTTATACAACATTATGGATTGCTTCACTCGTTTCACCTTTTGCAATGATGGCAGAAGTGAAATCCCAACGGCGAAATTTTGTGTTTAGATTGCCTTAGCTAAAGGCTTCACTGCAAATAGCGGCTACATTTTCTCATACATAAATCATATTGCCTGTGCTGCCATAGCTCTATTACAATCTGCGGTTTTTCCACTATATTCGCATTGTTCTAGTGCGCTTTCGTAGGCTTCTCTAAGAATCCCGCACATCCCCCCTTCGTATTTACTGTGTTGGCGCAATTATAATACGCATTCCCCACATTCACACATATTGCAACCATCGTAGCAGCTAAAATTACCTTTCTCACTTGTTCTCCTTTAAAAGTATGATTCCACCTCCAATACATTGGGTGGAATCTTTTGTGTTTTTTTAGAATATTTTGACTTGTAGGCACAAAACTCTGGCAATTCCTTGTATCCGCCACTTTTTCGTATTTTTTGTGCAAACTTCCTAGCAATCTTTACGCTTGCGTCATTTGCGTCAAAATCGCCATTTTCTGTCGCTTCATTTGTTTTAGTTTTTGTGGCAAATCGCCTCCCTAAAGTGATTCTACAAATCCTAATGGGCAGATACTTTCCATCACTACTCTCTAAAATTGTCCTATATTCGCGCTCATATCTAAAACAAGTTTTCTTGTATATCAGTATCTTTTTAGCAAAGCTTTTTGTCTCTTCCTCGCAGTATTCCAGCGGTTTTGCATCATAATGCATTCAAAAAAGATTCTCTTGATAGCTTGAATCCAGTGTAAAATCAATTTTCATACCGCAATGGGAGTTTTCATAATGCGCCCACATTAAATCTAGGTTACTTGGCGTTAATGCTTTATCAAGCGAAAATGAACAAATCCTAAGCTTTTCTTTAGTATTTCTTATTTCCTCAACAATTTCATCTTGGCTTCCGACAAATGTGAATCGCCCCCATCTGCGTCATTGACCTCTGTAAAATCTGGAGCATAAAGCCGACTATTTTCTAAAATATCACAAATATGGGGACTTAGCACATTAGCGCAATCTAACGCCCTAAACTTACAAAAAATCTGTTTGGTTTTACTTGTATTTTTCATTATTCTTTTCCTTAAATAATTTTTAGATTCATCAAAATATAAGCAAAATAATACCCCCCTTATTTTTCTCTTAATTATTATTTCCTGAAGACAAGAATCCAAATAGAAAAATCAAGTTTCAAAAAAGCAGCAAGCTGTCAATCAAATGTTTGTAATATTTGTAAAGTTTTTGTATTGCAGGTTTTGAAGCAGAAGTAAATACTAAAGTAGAATCCTAAGATTCTACTTTCTAAGTTAAGCATTTATTTTAGATTGAAATAATCCTTAATCGCCTCTACTTTATCTGTTTTCTCCCAAGTAAATTCTGGCAATTCGCGCCCGAAATGTCCATAACTCGCGGTTTTCTGATAGATTGGACGCAATAAGTCTAGGGATTCTATGATTCCGCGCGGAGTGAGGCGAAATACTTGCTTCACGCATTCCTCAATCTTGGAATCCTCAAACTTGCCTGTGCCGTGCGTATTAACAAGAATAGATACGGGTTCTACCACGCCGATTGCATACGCAATTTGAATCGTAGCCTTATCGCAGATTCCACTTGCTACAAGATTCTTAGCGACATAACGCATTGCATACGCCCCGCTTCTATCCACTTTGCTTGGGTCTTTTCCGCTAAATGCACCCCCTCCGTGCGGACAACTTCCACCATAAGTATCCACGATGATTTTACGCCCGGTTAGTCCCGCATCGCCTTGCGGTCCGCCGATGACGAATTTGCCCGTAGGATTCACGAAATAGCGGATATTATCGTTTGCAAATTCTTTGGGCAAAACTTTCTTAACCACTTCCTCAATCACCGCGCTTCTTAATGTTTCTTGGGAAGTTTCTGGGCTGTGTTGCGTAGAAACAACAATCGTATCAATGCCCACAGGCACACCATTAGCGTATTTTATCGTTACTTGGGATTTGCCATCGGGACGCAAGAAAGGCAAAGTGCCATCTTTTCTAGCTTTTGCTAAGCCCTCTGTGATTCTGTGGGATAAGTGAATGGGTAGTGGCATTAACACATCAGTTTCGCGACAAGCATAACCAAACATTAACCCTTGGTCGCCCGCTCCAATCTCGCCGTCCTCTCTATCTACGCCTTGGTTAATATCTGGGCTTTGTTCGCCTACGCCATTTAACACGCCTGCGCTATGATAATCAAACCCATAACGCGCGTCAATATAGCCAATCTCACGCACTACGCGTCTAGCAATATCTTGCATTGGCGCATAAGCTGTTGTTTTTAGTTCTCCTGCAATCACGCAATAACCATTAGAAAGCAAGGTTTCACAAGCTACACGCGCCTTTGTATCGCGCTCTATAATATAGTCTAAAATCGCATCGCTGATTTGGTCTGCCATTTTATCTGGGTGTCCTTCGGTTACAGATTCAGAAGTGAAAAGAAACTCTTTTTGCATAAATTCACCTTGTATTTGAGATTTTTAAGAATTTTAGCATAAAAAATTTAAAATTATTTTAAGATTTTAGGAATTTCTAAAAAGTGCAGTAAAATTTATTATTCTTAAATATGTTAAAGATTCTTGTTTTTTATAGCTAGGTGGTGAGAAAATTAAATTGACAAAAATTCCTTAAAATCTTAATAATTTATTGACAAAATCCACTTATAATTTCAAGCGAATTTAAATCATAAGGATACAAAATGAAAACTTTAAAATTATTTGGAGTATTTGCAACAGCTGCGATTCTTTCTGCTTCTGCAATGGCGTCGGATTATGACTTTGATGTAGAGGGGCAAATTTCAGCAGTAGATAATGCAAACAAAACTATTACTTTAGCGGGACCTGGAGGACAACTTGTGATTAAAGTCTTGCCTTACACAGAGATTAAAGGCGATGATTGCGGTGTTTTTGGGCAAGATGTGTATGGCTCATTTAAAGATTTAACGGTGGGTAAGTTTGTCAAAGTTGAGGCAGTTCCCTATGGTGGATACAACGCGTATGCAGATAGTAATGCGGGAGCAATCAATCCCCAAACTGGTTTGCCAAAAGATATGCAATTAACCGCAAAAGAAATTGAATGGAAATGCGGTCCTAGAGCTTACTAAGTGCGTGTTACTCTAGCCAAGAGTTGCGCGCCAACACACAGGGATTTTATACTAGATATCTGTAACACCTAAAGCTTTTAAGCGGGCTTGTAATTGCGCAATCTTTTGCGCATAGGCGTTAAATTTTAGCGCATCTGCGGTTTGACAATATTCATCAATCATTGTCTTATAGCGATGAACAGGTGGAATCAATGCTTCAAAATTATATTCTTTAGGGATTGCAATTTCTTCCTTTGCTAAATTTATGTATTCACTTTCTTTTGGTAGCATTTCCCCCCTTGCTAACATAATTGCCACTAAATTACAATGCGTATCCGCCTTAATCGCACCTTCTTTAAAAGAGAAAGTTCCACAATGATACTCTTTAATCATTGCGTTATCAATAGGATTAAAACCGATAATTGTCGCGTCATCAACCACAAATGCGTTGGAGTAATTAATTTCTGTAACGCTATTTAAATAATTTGTCTCTTTGCTTAAACTAAGTTGTCTATTTTGTAAATACACACGCGTCCAAATAAATTGTGCGATTCCAATGGGAGCGATGACCTTGCCATCATTATTCCAAGTGTGCAACGCAATGGGTGTAAATCCGCAATATATATTAGGAATCTTTAAATAAACTTCCTGTGTCAATTTCCCGGCATATTCATCAAATGCGGAATTTTGCAAATGAGCATAGGTTAGATTTCCGCACACCTCTAATGCATTGAAATTTAGCACCACAAATTCCATATTTTTAGAAACTTTTACCTTTGGTTTAGGGGATTTAAAATGACGATACACCGCAATGATATTGCGCCCTAACTCGTGCATAATCTCCCCTAGAGGATGCGCCCAATCGATCCTATGTCCAAACTCCACTAAATCATTTTTTTGATAAAATTTCTGCATATCAATGCAATTAAATCCATAGTGTAAGCAAAACTTGCGGTGAATATTATTCACAAAGGCAAATCTCCCCACAGAGAAGGGTAGCAAAATGACAACCACGGGCTTTTGCAGGGCGTATAATGCAGCATAATACCAAGCGATATTGCGATATAAAATCGCATCGGGCAATTTTTCAATATTGACTGCATCATAATGGGCTTCATTGACATTAGATTCCGTAATAATCAATGTCGCATTCTCTAAAATTTCTTTATTTTTAGTGCGTTTTAGTTCATAAAGATTCTGTATGCTTGTGGTCGCGCCTAAGGCTAGATTGCAAAACTTAAGAGGCTCTTTGTGTTCTTTCTGCAAAGAGGGCAAATCCCCCCCCCCCGATAAATCCCGGAATCTGCTCTAAATTAAACTGCGTATCAAATTTAGATTCCACACTTCCTTTTTTATTTAATGTTTCAATCGCCTCTTTAATTCCGTGCTTTAAGGCACCCTTTTTTATGGAGTTGCTCCCTCCTAATAAAATAATATTCATCATCAACACTCCCAACTTAAAAACTCATTTTTATAACATATGCGCCTTGTTTGCTTTTTTAGATCCCTAAAATTCTACTTAAACAAAGTGCTTCCTAATCGCACACAATTACTCCCACAAGCAATGGCTAACTCAAAATCCCCGCTCATTCCCATACTAAGTACTTCTGCGCCTTTATTTTGTAAGGATTCAAAGATTTTCTGTGTGGTTTCAAAGCTTTTTTGAATCTCTGCTTGATTGTCTGTATGTGCGCCGATACTCATTAAGCCACAGAGTTTGAGATTCGGGCAAGATTCTTGAATCCTAAGATACATATCAAACGCAATTTCTGGCATAAATCCGCTTTTACTCTCCTCTTTTGCGCTATTAATTTGCAGTAAAGTTTGGAGAGTTTTATTTTCTTTTTGCAAACGCTTTTGCAGTTGCTCTGCAAGTTCTAAGGAATGCAGACTTTGGAGCATAAAGGGATTTAAACGCAAAAGCGCGTTGATTTTATTGTTTTGCAAAGAACCGATAAAATGCCATTCTAGCGGGAGGGATTCTAAAAGTTGTGATTTTTCTTTCAAATCCTGCACCTTATTCTCTCCAAAAGCCCTTTGCCCACACGCATAAAGTGCAGCAATTTCCTCTTTGGTAGAATATTTGCTAACCGCTATTATACGCACGATTCTATGTCTATCTACTGCGATTCTTGCTTTTTCAATCCTCTCAATCGCCTCCATTAAGTTTTGATTCAATCTTGCTTGCATTTCTTTTCCTTAAAATGGCATTGTCCCATTGATGAGTCGCAAAATATCATTATACAATCCAAGCCCCATAAGTCCCAATAATACAATCCAACCCGCCATACTTAAACGATAAAAAGTATTTTCTGTTGGGATTCTTTTTGTTAGCATTTCATAAAGTGTAAAAAGAATATGCCCACCATCTAGCGCAGGGATTGGAAGCAAATTCAAGATTCCAAGATTCACAGAAATCAAAGCAGTGAAAGCAAAAAGCGTAACGATTCCAAGCTCTGTCGCCTTTTTTGTGATACTCACAATAGAAACCACGCCCCCCACTTCACTAAGAGGCACAACACCGGAGAACATTTTTTCAATACTCTGTAAGATGAGCTTACTAGATTCTAAGGTTTGACGCATCGCGTAGGGAATAGAATCCACAAGGGAGTAAGAAACGAGCCTCACTTCTCCGCTAGAAACAATCCCAATCAAAGGACGCGAAATATTCTCACCAAAAATATTTTTAGATTCTCCATATTTAGGCGTTAAAGTCGTCTCATATTCTTGAGAATTGCGCAAAAACACTATCTCTATTGCGCCACTAGATTTTGCGATTGCCCCGCTTAAATCCTCCCAAGTGCGCGTTTTTATCCCATTGACACTAAGAATCTCATCGCCACTTTTTAATCCTGCAAGTTTTGCTGGCATATTTGCTTCTACTTTGCCCACCACAGGTGCTAATTCGTTTTTGCCCATTAAACCAATGGCAATAAAAAGCAAAAAGGCTAAAAGCAAATTAAACAACGAACCCGCAGCTAGAATCACGAGCCTTTTCCAATGTGCGATTCCATAGAGGCTATCACTTGTTGTATCGCGCAGTTTAGGATCAAAGTCGCTTTGTCCTTTGAGCTGCACAAATCCTCCCAAAGGAATGGGGCGCAAGGAATATTCTGTCTCTCCGATTTGTTTTTTAAAAATGCGTGTTTTACCAAAACCAACGCTAAAAGCCTCCACGCGCACACCAAAAAGCTTTGCAGCTAGAAAATGCCCTAACTCGTGAAAAAAAACCAAAAAAGATAAAACTAAAATAGAACCAATAATTCCCATTTAACGCGCCTTTACATACATTCTAACATAATCAAATCCGGAATAAAGCGTTAAAGCCACCGCAAGCCACAAAGTCGCATTCGCAAAAGAATAATCCATAAACAAAAATGCAATGGCAGTGATTTGTAAGCCTGTTTTGTATTTTCCAAGATTGGAGGCGGCAACTTTAATGCCTTTACTTGCGGCAACCACACGCAATCCGGTAATGAAAAATTCTCGGCTTAAAATCAAAAATACCGCCCAAACATCTGCCCGATTCCAAACCAAAAGCCCAATTAATGCCGCTAACATCAACAGCTTATCGGCTAAGGGATCAAAAATCTCTCCAAACACACTAGAGACATTAAAAGTTCTTGCAATAAAGCCATCAAAAAAATCGGTAATACTTGCAACACAAAATACCAAACAAGCAAAATAGTTAATCCAAGTCGGGTGAATGGGCGGTGGCAGAATCCACGCACCATACAAAATTAACGCTAAAAGCAAAAATGATAGCACAATACGCAGTGTTGTTAAGATATTCGGTAGAGATTCCAACTTTAGCATTTTTACCCACTTACTTAAAGCTAGTTCCCCCGTCAATCACGATAGTCTGTCCTGTAAGCCACGCACTAGAATTGCTATCACATAGGAATAAACAAGCCCCTGCAATATCACTAGGTTGTCCCATACGATTCAAAGGGCTTTGCTCTATGACTTTTTCTTTTATTTCAGCAAAATCTGGAAACGCCTTGAGCGCATCGGTTTCAATCGGTCCGCCACTCACAGCATTGACGCGGATATTAAACTCTCCAAGCTCCATTGCAGCATATTTTACCATTGTTTCTACCGCGTTTTTAGAGTTTCCGTGTCCTGCATAATTTGGCATATAGACAAGATTCCCTGTGGAGCTTAAAGAAATAATGCTTCCACCACCAACTTTTTGCATTCTCTTTGCCGCTTCTTGCGCACCCACAACAAAGGCAAGCACGGTAGCGGTGTAAATATTATTTAACCCCTTAGGCTTGAGGCGCATAAAGGGCGCAAACCCACCTACAACGCTTTTGCCATAAATGATTGCATTACTAATGAAAAAATCCACGCGTTCAAAATCCTTATCAATCTCTACAAACAAATCCTTATAGGTTTCTGGTTGCAAGACATCTAGCGGATAAGCCTTTGCTTTGATTCCATATTGCGATTCCACATCGGCAATGATTTTGTTTGCCTCTTCTGCATTTTTATTGTAAGTAAAAGCAATATTGACGCCATTTTGCGCGAAACGATAAAGAATCGCTTTGCCGATTCCACGCGTTGCGCCACTGATAACCAAAGTCTTTCCCTTAAAATTTTCGCTCATTTTACTACCTCATATTGACTTAAAATTTTTTCAAGATATTCCATATTTTGTGTGCTTGGTGCCACTAATGGCAAACGATATTCTAATGTTTTTAAAAGCCCACTTAAATACATTGCTGCTTTAATAGGAATCGGATTGCTTTCTATAAATAACGCCTTGTTAATGGCATAAAGCTCATTGTTTAGCTCCCTTGCGCGTTCATAATTATGCGATTCCAAAAGAGAATGTGTCAATTCTGAAATTTTATCTGGCAAAAGATTGGAGGTAACAGAAATCACGCCCACGCCACCGCAGCTTAAGATAGGATAATTGATTGCATCTTCTCCGCTTACAATGCTTAAAGTTTTGGCATTCATATTTAAATCAATGACTTTTTCAATGCTTCCACTTGCTTCTTTCACGCCATAAATATTTGGAATCTCGTTAAAAAGCCTTAGAATCGTTTTGGTTTCAAGATTCACCCCTGTGCGTCCGGGCACATTATAGAGCATTAATGGAATCTCAACCGCACTTGCTACGGCTTTGTAATGTTGAAATAATCCCTCTTGGGTTGGTTTGTTATAATAAGGCGTAACACACAAAATCGCGTCCGCACCGCAACTTTGGGCAAATTTAGCAAGTTCAATCGCTTCTTGCGTGGAGTTGCTTCCCGCCCCCGCTAAAACCTTGACATTATTTCCCTCTTTTTGACTTGCCTTGCATATACTCACTGCAACTTCAATACATTCTTTATGTTCTTGATGACTAAGTGTCGCGCTCTCGCCTGTCGTCCCTACCGGCACAATGGTATCTATGCCATAGCGGATTTGCCTTTGAATGAGAGATTCATAACTCTCTAAATCCAATGCGCCATTTTTAAAAGGCGTGATTAACGCAGTCATCGCCCCTTGCACTTGATTTTCTACTTGCATTTTTGTCCTTACTTTGTTAGAGTTAGAATCGTTGCATTTTGGGAGACAAAGTATTTTTGCGCTACTGCAACAATATCCTCTAAGCTTAGATTCTCAAAATCTTGCTCAAAATTTAATAATGATTTTAAATCGTTACGCACAAGGTAGCTTCCAAACAGATTCGCCACACCGCTACTAGATTCCAACTCATACAAGAAATTAGCGCGTAGATTCGTTTTTGCTTTTTCTAATTCTGCAACTTTGAGCTTACCTTGTTTGATTTTTTCAATCTCTGCTAAAATCGCTTTTTCTAGCTTTTCTAAACTCACACCGGTGTTTGCTAATCCCATTAAAATAAACAATCCATCGTCCATTAAATCCATATTATAGGCATAGACTTCGGTTGCAAGTCGTTTTTTATCTACAATCTCACTCACAAGCGGACTGCTTTTGCCACCGCTTAGAATCTCACTTAATGCGCTAAGCGCAATTTGGTCTTTATGGTTAAAGGGTGGGATTCTAAAGGCAAGAGTTAGAATCTCCACTTCACTTTGCTTATGCACTTTTGTCCTGCGCTCACCCTCTTGTTTTGGCTCTTTGGTGTGTAATTTAGCGGGAATCTCACGGGTATTTTGAATCTTGTCAAAATGTTTTTTTACTTCCTTGAGTGCAGTTTTTTCATCTATATCCCCCGCAATCACAATGACAGCATTTTGTGGCTGATAATAAAGGCTATGGAAAGCACGAATATCCTCTATACTCCAATTTTTAATATCGTCCATAAAGCCAATGGGTGTCCAATGGTAAGGGTGGTAAATAAAAGCCGTATTAAAAAGCCTAAAATACAAATAACCCATAGGGTTGTTATCGGTGCGCCATAATCTCTCCTCTGCAACCACATTGCGTTCGGGTTGAAACTCCTCGTCTTTTAGGCTTAAATTTTGCATTAATTCTGCGAATAACTCTAGGGATTGATTGAGATTTTGTGCGCTAGATTTAATATAATAATGCGTGTAATCAAAGCCAGTAGCAGCATTTGTCGCCCCACCAAAACCCTTGACAATTTTATCAAACTCACCTGCTTTTAGGTTTTTTGTGGATTTGAAATTTAAATGCTCTAGCATATGCGCGATTCCGCTTTTTCCCATTACCTCGTTGCGACTACCTACCTTGTAAAAAATATCGGTTGTGATGACATTGCTTTGATTTTTCATTGGAATGACAACCACTTCTAAACCATTTTTAAGCGTTGTTTGATAATGCTTTGGAAGCACTGATTTTACGGGACTATTCCCTGCCATTAAAACTCCTAATAAAAATAAATTGATACAAAAAATCTTACAAATCATTGCTGTAAATTTCATAAATCTACACCCACTGCTTCGCTGATATGATTGAATCCATCGCGCTCCAAGATTTGCTTTAGCCCCCTATTGATTGAGCGCACAATGCTTGGTCCCTCAAAAATCATTCCGCTAAAGACTTGCACAAGATTTGCACCCAAACGAATCCTTGCATAAGCTTCTTGTGCGTCTGCGATTCCGCCTACACTTATCAATGTGGCTTTTTGACTCTTGTTTTTAAGCATCAGTGCAATTTGTTTGAGCATTTCGCGACTTTTTGGGGCTAAGACTTTACCACTGATTCCACCTTTTTCTTGCGGTTGCATCACAAGACTATAATCCAATGTTGTGTTGGTTGCTATGATTCCTTTTGCCCCATTATCAAGTGCTGCTTCCACCAAACTCAATGCAGAATCTATTTCTAAATCTGGTGAAATCTTTAAGTAAATGGGCTTCTCATAAACTTTACAAAGCTCCCCCAAAAGCTCTTGCACAAAAATAGAATTTTGTAAATCCCGCAAATTTGGCGTATTGGGCGAGGAGATATTAATGCTTAAATAATCGCTTGTTTGTGTAAAATTACGCGCTAAACTCAAATAATCTTTTATCGCCTCTTCTTGTGGTGTTATTTTGTTTTTGCCAATATTAACACCTAGCGGAATCGCAAAAGGAAAAAGTTTCTTTAATCGTGCATTGACCGCACTAACTCCTTCATTATTGAATCCCATAGCATTCTGGATAGATTCCTCTTGTATGTGTCGCCAAAGACGCGGTTTATCGTTACCGCTTTGGGCTAAAGGCGTAACCGCTCCAAGCTCTAAATGCGAGAATCCTAGCGCACAAAGAGATTCTACCATTGTCGCATTTTTATCAAAACCCGCTGCCAATCCTACGGGATTATAAAATTGCATACCATCAATTTCTTGACTTAAAATGGAATCTTTAATGCAATAATATTTAGCCAAAGTGGGCAGCAAAGCAGGAATCTTTGGTGCATATTTGCAGGCAAATTCTATGATATTGTGTGCTGTTTCCGGGTTAGTTTTAAATATTAAAGGGCGTAAATTCTTATATTCTAACATTGTGCATCTCTTTTTAAAAAATTCTGAAATTGTAACATTTTTTAATAAAGTTACCATAAAAATATTGACAACTTCTTAATACAAGCTATAAAGAGACTCTAAATACCTCTGTCTTAATATTTCTTTTTATTTACATCCTCTAAGATTCCATCAGCAAGCCTTGCTACATCTTGTCCGATTCCGCTAACTTCTTGCGCTATTGTGTTATTCTCACCAGTAATTTTTTCTACGGCATTGATAGATTCCGCAATTTCGTGCATTGCGTGGGCTTGGTGATGGATATTATCGCCAGCTTGGTTAATGGACTGCACGAGTGTATTTGTATAGGCTTCAATCTCGCTTAGTGATTTCCCTGTGCGTTCAGCAAGCTTTCTCACTTCATCGGCAACAACTGCAAATCCACGTCCGTGTTCTCCAGCTCTTGCTGCTTCAATAGCGGCATTAAGAGCTAATAAGTTTGTTTGATCTGCAATGTCTTGAATGATTTTTAAAATATTTTTAATTTCATCACTTTGTTTTGCAACCTCTTTAATCATCACATTGCAATCTTGCATACCTTGTGCGATAGTCACAATTGTCTGTGCGCCTTGTTGCAAGGAATGTGTTTGGATGTCAGATTTTTGTGCTAAATCTTTTAAAAGATGTGTTAATGCGTTACTCTTATCGTTGAGAGAATTTGCGCATTCTGCGCTAAAAGATAACATATTTGAAATTTCACTGCCCAGCTGATTGGTGATGATTTCCACATCTCCACTTGGATTAGGCAAGGATTTTGTAAAATCTAAGCGTGCGAACGCCTTATGCACATCTGCAATGGCTTTTAAATTAGAACCGACATTTTTTTGTAAAGCGTCTAACATCGTGTTTAGCACATCTTTTAAATCCACCAATTTTGGATTATTTGGAATCGCAACAATGCGCGCTGTTAAATCTCCTTGTTTGATTTGCTCCACAGTTTGCAGGGATTCTGCAATGGCGACTTGGTCTTTTTCCAAGCCTATTTTAATATTTTGAGCATTTTGGTTAATCATTTGCCCCATTGTGCCAAGCTCATCGTTACTGACGAGACTAATATTTTTAAAATTATCGCGTTTGTTGTTTAAATAATCAAAAAATTCTTGTAAGCCAAATTTTATGATATTAAGATCGCGTGCAAGCAAATGCCCTGCAACATACATCACAATGCAGATTAGCGCAAGGACGCCAAGCGCGATAATTGCAGCGAAATTGCGACTTTGCTCTGCGCTTTTTAGCATTTCATTAAGTGGAATATTTGCAAACATTGCCCAATAAATGCCTTCTCCAAGCTTTAAAGGTTCCATAATTGTTGTAATAGGTGCGTTTGTATTGGGGCTAACGCGTTCAAAAATGACTTCTTTGCCTTGTAATACCTCTGCTAGTTTTTGGTTTGCCTTTTTATCGACTTGCTCCATTTTGCGGTTAAAAATATAGAAAAATTTGTGGTGCAACACGGTGCTATTTTGTGAAATTAGTACGATAAAACCACTTTTTAAAATTTTCACTTGCTTAATAGCTTCACCAAGCTTTTTCATATCTAGCGAGATTCCACTAATACCGATAATTTTGGAATTGTGCGTAATGGCATTGAGTAAATACACGGGCGCATAAATCGGTGTTTTATCTGCACTATCTTTTGGCTTTAACGCAACTTGTGGGATAAAAATCGCTTGCGTGTTACCATTTTTAAACAAAGCCTGAATCTCTGAAATGGGCAGAGTTAGCGGTAAAACATCTTGCGCTTGTGTGTTTGTAAAACTCTCCCCATTAAAAAGTCTTACAAATGCAGATTTATAGAGTGTTTCTCCGCTTACTATGGAATCCAAACAACCTTTCAATAGTGTATAAGATTGTGATTTTATAATTTCTTTTGTAAGTGTTGCGATGTTTTTAGCATTTTCAAAGCCCAAATCAATGCGCTTTTCTAAAACGCGTGCGTGATTTTTTAAGACGGCTTGCGCGTAATGTGTCGTCGTCTCTTTAGCAAACTCAAAGTTTCTTTCCCCAACTAAAACAACAACCATTGCTAAGCCTACAAGCGCAGCTGCAAACCCCGGAATGATAATCTTTAATTTTAAGCTAATATCATTTAGTCTAGCAAGCCCTTTAAACATTTTTATGCCCTCCAAACTCTAATTCAATGAAACTTGCATTATAATGTATTTCTTAAGATTTGTTTGTAATTTAGTTACATTCATTGCCGTAGTGCTATGTTACAATCTCAACTTTTATCTTATATTAAAGGCTTAATAATGGAATCTCATAAACCGCAAGTCACTAGCGATTCTGCGCAAAGTTGGCTTTTGCATTTTCCGATTATGTTTTTTGCTAGTGTAATGGGAGTTGGCGGACTAACGCTTGTTGCAAATAAAACTATTGCTGTTTTTGCGCTGGCGCAATTAAAATGGCTTGCACTCTTCCTAACCGCGTTTAGCACATTTTTGCTTTGTTTGATTGTATTGCTTTATGGAATGAAAGTATTAAAATTTCCTAACGCATTTAAAAAGGAGCTAAAACACCCTGTGCGCATTAATTTTTTTGCAGCAATTTCTGTGTCAATCCTCATTGTGTTAATGCTGCTTTTGCCCTTTATTCCATATTTTTTTGCGCTTGCATTGTTTGTGATTGGTGCGTTATTGCAGGTGCTATTTAGTCTTTATGTTGTGCGCTTTTGGTTTGTTCAAGAAATGCAGCAAAAGATGTCAAATCCTGCGTGGTTTATCCCCATTGTTGGAAATTTAATTGTTCCTTTGGTTGGCTCAAAACTCCAAGAAAATGGAATCGCGATTCCCTTTGAAGTGTTGGTGTTTTATTTGGGTATTGGAAGTTTCTTTTGGATTTTATTAAATGCCGCACTTTTAATACGTCTTGTTTTTGGGGAGAATTTACCACAGAAATTTCTACCGACACTATTTATTTTTATCGCTCCACCTAGTGTTTTTGCGTTAGATATGCTAATATTTTTACCTATTCATCTTGATATTTTTTATGGAATTGCAAGCGTTAGTTTTAGTGTTGCATTGTTTTTTATGCTGCTAATGGTGAGTATGTTTAAGGTTTTTCGTGCGATTCCATTTGCGCTTTCTTGGTGGGCTTTTACATTTCCGAGTGCAGCCTTTACGCTATGTGCTTTAGAGTTGTATGCGCTTTCAAACTCTATGTTTTACGCCTTGCTTGGAATTTTTGGCATTGCATTCACTCTCATTATTGTTTGTGTAGTATCTTATCGCACTTTAGTGGCAATTAAAAGGCGAGAAATTTGTGTTTTGGAGGAATGAGATTTTAGATATTAGAGATAGAATTGCAAGGGAGAAACCCTTGCAGAAATATTAAAGTTTGTCTGCGTTTTGCGCAAGATATTCTGCTACACCCTCAGTTGTTGCTTTCATACCCTTATCGCCTTTGTTCCAACCTGCTGGGCAAACCTCGCCGTGCTCTTCAAAGAAAGTTAGCGCATCACACATTCTTAGCATTTCGTCCATATTTCTACCAAGTGGTAAATCGTTAATTACCGCGTGGCGGACAACTTGGTTTTTATCAATTAAGAATGAACCACGTAACGCAACAGAATCGTTAAACAATACATCATAATCACGTGAAATTTGTTTATTTAAATCCGATACCATAGGGAACTGTACATTTCCAATTCCACCTTGATTTACAGGAGTATTTTTCCAAGCAAAATGCACAACATCAGAGTCAATAGAAACGCCAATGACATTGAATCCTTTTGCTTGAAAATCTTTAACTCTGTGGTCCATTGCAATAATTTCTGATGGGCAAACAAATGTAAAATCTAAAGGCCAAAAGAATACAACTGCACCATTTTTGCCAAGATTTTTGGATAATTCAAAATCCTTTACCATTTCACCATTAGGTAAAACTGCAGCCGCTTTAAAGTCTGGAGCTTTTTTTGTTACTAACATTTTAAATCCTTTGTAAAAATAATTGATTGATAAAAAATATCAATTCTGATATTGTATCTAAAGTTGTATAAATATAATATTAACTCTTATAATTTAAGCGCACAGGGATTGAAGCGGTGAATCGCACTAGGATTCCTGCCTTTGCCTAATAAAAAAAGATTTTCCAAAATGCAGAGATTCAAAGAATACTCTGCTTAAAGTTTGAAATCCACTTTTTAAGCGGTGGTAATGGGTGTATAGTCTGCTGCGTAAAGGTGCTGCGTCATCGCAAGCAAGTCTTTACTAACTTTGTTTGCGGTATCAATATCATTTAAGATAGAGGAAGCATTGTTTGCGCTGATTTTGTTTTCTAAAATCAGCTTTTCTACTTTGCTAATTGCATTGTCGTCCTCTTGGTCTAGGAGTGCAGAACCCTTGCGGATACTTGCTAGAATCAGTTGAATATTCTCATCAGAGCTTTTTTCAAGATTCTCAATACTGCGCAAAACTTCCGCTAAGTCAATGCGTATTTCATTATAAATCTCTGCTAGGGATTCGTTGCTTGTTTGTGCCGCTTCTTTAAGGTTGCGGTGAAGCATTTTAAGCTGGTGGATAGATTCTACCGCCCTGCGCGCAGCGTTTTTGATATGCGCAATCTTGTTCATTTGCTCTTTGTCGTGGATATAAGTTTGTGCAGTGGTGGCAAAGTCAAACATTTTATCAAAGAGATTCTTGATGCTAAGCTTATAGAGATTATCCAAATCAATGTCTTTTTTATAAAGTTTTTTGTGTGCAATGATTTCACGGAAAGGTGTGTTGGAGTGAATCTCTTTGCGCGTAAATCCTAGCGAATAAGTCAAAACCAAGAAGCAGTTATCATAAAGATGTTCCATTTCATTATGCAAGGCTTCAATCGCTGTGTCGGGGTAGGACACAATGGAATCGTTGATATACATAGGCTCATATTCTTTTGCCTTTTTATCCACGATGAATTTTTCAAGAAAATAAACCATTTTGCCAATAAAAGGCATCATTAATACGATTCCTACGATATTAAAGAGTGTGTGGAATGCGGTGAGCTGCAAAATATAATCGTCATTTGCGATTCCAACCACGCTGCAAAATTCACGCACAACAAAAATCATTTGTTGCAAAAATACAACCGCAACAAGCGCGGTAATGCTATTAAAGAGTAAATGCGCGGCTGCAAGTCTCTTGCCCGCGATATTTGTGCCAATAGAGCCGATGATTGCCATTACTGTGCTACCAATGTTTGAACCAATGGCAAATCCCAAAGCGTTTTCATAGCTCATTTGTCCTGCGGCTAGAATCGTGATAGCCACAAGCAAACTCGCATTAGAACTTTGCATAATCACGGTTAGCACAATCCCGATAAAGACAAATAAAAAGACGCCTTTCATTCCGCTAATTTGCCCATATTGTGCAATATCCACGATGTCTTTTAACTCATTAAAACCGCTTTTTACAAGAGAGATTCCAAGGAAAAAGAATCCGATTCCGCACAAAATAGAACCAAACGCCTTTGCGTTTTTGGAGTTTTGGAGATTTAATATCACACCAAAAACAAGCAGAGGCATTGTAACAGAGGAAATATCAAACTTCACACCAGCAATGGCAATCACCCACGCAACGATGGTTGTCCCAAGATTCGCCCCAAAAATAATCCCAATTCCTTGCCCAAGCGTGATAAAGCCAGCGGCTAGAAAGGAGATTGCAAGGACAGAGACAAGCCCACTGCTTTGCATAATCATTGTAGAGATTGCACCAAAGATTAAGCTTTTGGTTGCGGTATTTGCCCATTTTTTTAGCACTCTTTCAATAAAAGTGCTAAAGTTTCCAAAGCCATTTTTAAGGCACATAATTCCATACAAAAAGATTGCGATTCCAGAACCTGCTTCCAAAAATGAGCTTGATTCGTAAAATAGGAATCCTAAAACACCAAAAACAAGCAATAAAATGATACTGCGCATTGGACTCCCTTAAAATTGTCATAGATTGTGAAAGCGTAATTTTATAACGATTATGAAAGGAAAAGCTTAAAAATAGAAAAATTTAAAAATTTCATTATGGAATCCTTTGTGCGTAAATCTATAATCTTGCGTCATTGCGAGAAGTCTTCAGACTTCGTGGCAATCCATAATTTAATTTTAACTTTAAAGATTCTATCCTTTAATCGCAAGGCTTCAAAACTCACAAGCAAGAGAAGGAGAACCTAGATTTTACAAGTAAAATCTTTCCTTATTGCTTGTTTGCTTTAAACCTTGCGATTTCACCCTTTCGTCATTGCGAGCGCAGCGAAGCAATCCATAATTTAGTATAAAGTGGGTTCCACAATGGAATCCCTAAAGTAATTCAAAATTATAGATTGCCAAGATTCTTTACGGAATCTCGCAATGACGCGGAATCAGCATTGCAAGAATGCGTAGCATTCGTAGCGATATGCAGTTTCTAATGCCCTCTAAGGGAATTAATGGCTTGGTAAATGGAATCTAGGGCAAAATTTGTGAAA
>JALEPE010000042.1 GCA_022766795.1 Helicobacter sp. | reverse complement strand
CCGTGAATGAAGCGGTCTAATATGTTTGAAATCCCCGCACCAAAAATCATTCCAAGCGCAAGGGAATATTCTTTTAAAATTTCCTTATGCTTCCAAAGATACGCAAAGATTCCAACCAAAAGCGCAATTTGTAGATACTTTAGCCATTCCTGCAAAAATGCAAACATTGAAAACGCCACACCCTTGTTATATACAAGCAGTAGTGAAATCACATTGGTAAAGTAAATCACATCTCCACTTTCATAGCCACTTAGGACAAAATACCACTTAATGCCTTGATCTAGCGCAAATACCGCTGCAAATGCGATTCCAAACCAAAGCAAGTAAGCTGCGCGCGAGACTAGCAAATTTTGCCCTTAAAATAGCTTTCACATTCTTGCATTATCTTCTCCAACCGCCTCACATCTTTGCCTTCTAATAGAATCCTAAGCTTATTTTCTGTCCCGCTATAACGGATTAAATGATGCACTTTTTGTGTTTCAATCGATTGCAAAAACTCCGCATAATTCTCTAGGGATTCTAAATTTGGCTTAGATTCTACTTGCAAATTTTTTAGAATCTGTGGATATAAATTAAAGCAGTTTAACGCTTCGGAAGCAGATTTCTTGGATTTTAAAATATAGGCTATGGTTTGTAAAGCACTCACCAATCCATCACCCGTTTTTGCAAAATCGCTAAAAATAATGTGCCCGCTTTGCTCCCCACCAAAATTTAAATCCTTTTCCAACATTGCTTCAAGCACATATTTATCCCCCACATTGGAGCGCACAAGCGCGATTCCGTGTTGCTGTAAAAACTCCTCTAACGCACAATTACTCATAATTGTCGTCACAACAGCATTATTTCTAAGCATTTTAGATTCTTTCGCGCTTAGAGCTAGGACGCCAATGAGCTTATCCCCGTGAATCACCTCACCTTTTTCATCAACCACCACAAGTCTATCGGCATCGCCATCAAGCGCAAACCCAATGTCTGCACGCACCTTGCGCACTTCCTCTTGCAACATAAGCGGTTGGGTTGCTCCACAATTTTCATTGATATTAAACCCATTGGGTTCATCGTTAATCACAAAAACTTCCGCACCCAGCTCACTAAAAATTGTTGGTGCGACTTTATAGGCTGCTCCATTGGCACAATCTAACACAACACGGATTCCGTGCAGGGATAAATCTTTGGGAAAAGAATTTTTAATATGCACGATATAGCGTCCCACAACATCATCAATCCGTTTGCTTGAGCCGATTTCCTTGCCTCGCTTTTGAGCGTTCTCAAGTTGATGCACATCGTTGTAAATTGCCTCAATTCTCTCCTCGTCTTTTTCATCAAGCTTATAACCACTGCGTCCAAAAAATTTGATTCCATTATCCATAAAAGGGTTATGACTAGCACTGACCATAATCCCGCCATCACAGCGCATATCCTCTGTTAAATATGCAATCGCAGGTGTTGGCATTGGACCAATTTGAATCACCTCATAACCTACCGCTGTAAGCCCACTTACAATAGCATTTTCTAGCATATATCCACTGCGCCTTGTGTCTTTGCCCACTAGGATTCTGTTTGTTTTGGAATGTTCGCGGTAATAAATTCCAGCTGCAATCCCGAGTTTTAACGCACAGAATGCGTCAAGCTTTACACCAGCTTCGCCCCTTACGCCATCTGTTCCAAAAAGTTTCATTGCTACGCCTTTTATTTGCTTTTAATAAAAAATTGGCTAAAATTATAGCTTAAAAATTTCATAAAAAAAAGGATTTACACCCTATGGCAAATCATAAATCAGCGCAAAAACGCATTCGTCAGACAAAAACACGCACAGAGCGGAATCGCTACTACAAAACAAGAATCAAAAATATGACAAGAGCCTTGAGTGAGGCGATTGCGGCAAAAGATTTAAGCAAAGCTCAAGAAGTTTTTAAGCAAATCAATCAAAGCTTCCACAGCTATGTGAGCAAAGGAATCCTAACCAAAAATACTGCTGCTAGAAAAGTTAGCCGACTCAACGCTTCTGTTAAAAAACTTGCCCTAGCAAACGCTTAAAATCAGCGTTTGTTGGAATCTCACTTAAAGCCATTTAATGTTAGCACTCAAACTTCAGCCTTTTATTGCGCGTTACGATGAAATTAGCGCGTTGCTAGTACAGCCTGATATTCTCAATGATATTAAACGCATTACCGAGCTTAGCAAAGAGCAAAGCGACTTGGAGGAGCTTGTGCAAAAGGCGCGTCAATATCTTAAGAATCTCCAAAGCATTGAAGAAAATAAAGCCTTGCTAGATGACAAAGAATTGGGCGATTTGGCAAAAGAGGAGATTAAAGAAGCAGAGGCGCAAAACGAGGTTTTAGAATCCGAAATTAAAGTTTTATTGCTTCCCAAAGATCCCAATGATGATAAGAATATCTATTTGGAATTGCGCGCAGGAACGGGTGGCGATGAAGCGGGAATTTTTGTAGGCGATTTGTTCCGCACTTATGTGCGCTACGCGGATTTAAAGGGTTGGAAAGTGGAGATTATGAGTTCTAGCGAAAACAGCGTGGGAGGATACAAGGAGGTTATTGCGCTTGTAAAAGGAAGTGGCGCGTATTCTAGGCTCAAATACGAGGGTGGGACACACCGCGTCCAACGCGTTCCCGCCACAGAATCGCAAGGACGCGTGCATACTTCCGCCATTACCGTTGCCATTATGCCAGAAGTTGATGATGTAGAGGTTAATATCAACCCCAATGATTTGAGAATTGAAGTATTCCGCGCGGGAGGACACGGGGGGCAGTGCGTTAATACCACAGATTCTGCTGTTAGAATCACGCATATTCCCACAGGCATTAGTGTATCAATGCAAGATGAGAAATCCCAACACAAAAACAAGGACAAAGCCCTAAAGATTCTAAAAGCTAGAATCTATGAAGCAGAGTTAGAAGCACAAATGGAACAAAACGCAGAGGCAAGGAAGTCTCAGGTGGGAAGTGGGGATAGAAGCGAGAGAATCCGCACTTATAATTATCCGCAAAACCGCTTAACAGACCACCGCGTTGGGCTTACATTGTATAGCTTGGAAGAAATTATGCTAAGTGGAAATTTGGATTCCGTGATTGACCCGATTGTGGCGTATTTTCAGGCAGAGGCACTACAAAATAGCGGAATCGCATAAGGCTCAATGCTTGAGATTGCATTTTAGTGCTAAGATTCTCCATTCTATGGAATCTTAGCGCATTCAAAGTGTAAATGAAATCTTAAGAATTCCGCAAAAATATGGAATTCTTAAGTTACCTTTTACCTAAAAGTGATACAATTACATTTCTTTTTACTTTACTTGGACAGATGGGTGAGTTGGCTGAAACCACATCCCTGCTAAGGATGCGTAGTCGCAAGATTACCGAGAGTTCGAATCTCTCTCTGTCCGCCACTTATTTTAAATCCTACATACATTCAATACTTTTTTAAAAAATAAAAAATTGATTGCCCATTGTTTGACTTTGTAAAATTCATAGATTGTTGCGATTCCTCTAATGCAGAATCTCTCGCAATGACAGAAAGTCAGCCACCTCGTCATTGCAAACGCAGTGAAGCAATCCATAATCAAACATAAAGCAAATAAAACAATGGAAGTTTTAAAGTCATTCAAGATTATAGATTGCTTCGTTGTGCTACGCACTGCCTCGCAATGACAAAGCAGAAAAACCTAAAGCAGTGCAAGATTAAGATTTGCGGGTGCGGGCGTGTGTCGCGTTAGCAACTCTCCCAAACTCACACAATCACTTTGTAATATACGCCACAAAAAGCTAAATTTTTTCTCACAATGAAAGAATCTTGAGACTACAATTTACTGCTTGCACTATCGCAAGATTCTACCTATTCTATGATTACTCCACCGTTACACTTTTTGCTAAATTTCTTGGCATATCTACATCATTCCCTAAGCGCACCGCAACTTCTAAAGCAAAAATCTGTAACACCACCATCATTGCAAAAAATTCCACCATATAATGCTTGCACTCTGGAATCCTAATCCAATCATCAAAGCCATCAGAATTTTCTGCACACAACGCGCAAATCATTGCATCACGCGCACTTAGCTCCTCCACATTGCTTTTGATTTTATCAAACAAAAGATGTTTTGGTATTAGCGCAACACAAAATAGCCTAGAATCCGCTAGCGCAATAGGTCCGTGCTTCATCTCTCCACTTGGATAACCCTCCGCGTGTAAATAGCTAATCTCTTTAAGCTTCAATGCGCCCTCTAGTGCTAAAGGATAGAAAATATCCCGCCCAATAAAAAAGAATCCGTGTCCGTGCAAATAGCGGCGTGATAACCGCTTTATGCGCTCGTGTAACTTCTTATCTACTTTCGTGGCTTTGCTAGCTTCAAGCATTGTCTTGGCTTCTTGCTGCAATGTTGCAGAATCTAAGATTCCGCGTTTTTGTGCTAAAAAATTTGCTAAAATCCAAAACACCATTACTTGCGTTGCAAAGGCTTTTGTGCTTGCCACACCCTTTTCAATCCCCGCACGCGTCAGCAGTGAAAAATCACTCTCGCGCACAATGGAACTATTATCCACATTGCAAATTCCAAGCGTTTTTAACCCGCTTTGTTTAGCAAGCTTTAACGCCTCTAAAGTATCTGCGGTTTCGCCACTTTGAGAGATGACGATAAAAAACGTATTAGAATCCAATATTGGATCCTTATAGCGAAACTCGCTTGCGATTTCAACTTTTACTCTAAGTTTTGCAATGCGCTCTATAAGATAGCTTCCAGCGAGGCTTGCGTGGTAGCTTGTTCCACACGCACAAAGCACAATAGAATCAATTGCACTCAAATCTAGCCCACTAAGTTCGTCAAGACTAAAGCCATTTTCGCTAACGCGCCCCATCATTGTTTCTAGTAATACTTTATGTTGTTCATAGATTTCTTTTTCCATAAAGAATGTAAAGCCGTCTTTTTGCGCAGAGAGTTTATCACCAACTAAAGGCTTGATACCATTTAATGCACTAAAGGCACCAAGTTCCATTTTGCCAACCACACCATCTTCAAGATAGCAAACTTCCTTTGCAAGTCCGATAAGTGGTGCGTCAGAGGAGGCAAAAAAGATTTCATTATCATTTGCTCCAATAATAAGCGGAGAACCATTTTTAGCGTAGTAAATCGTATTGGGAGATTTTTGTGTAATAAGCAGAATCGCATACGCACCCTTTAATGTAGCAATCGTTTTGCTAAAGGCGACAAAAGCGTCCTTTTGCTTTTGCATATGCCATTCAAACAAATGCACAATCACTTCTGTATCTGTCTGCGAGTAAAATATACAACCTTGCTTTTGTAAATCCTCTTTAATGCTTTGGTAATTTTCAATAATCCCATTATGCACGACATTGCTATAATGCCCAATATGTGGGTGCGCATTCACTTCCGTTGGCTTCCCGTGTGTTGCCCAACGTGTGTGTCCGATTCCTAATCCAAAGCCACTAGAATGGAATCCTTCGCATTTATGCTCTAAGTTAATAAGCTTTCCTACCGCCTTAAATGTATGCAATTCACCTTGTTCTAAAACAGCGATTCCAGCAGAATCATAACCGCGATATTCCAATTCTTTTAAACCATTTAACAATAGAGTTTTCTTTTCTTTATCGCCAATGTAGCCAACGATTCCACACATTTTATTGCTCCTAAAAATTAATGGTGTATTGTGGCATAAAATGCGTAAAGGAATGGTAAATATGCTAAAATAAAAATAAAAAGGATTTTTATGCAGCATTTCTTATTTACTGGTGCGGCGGGATACATCGGCTCGCATAGTGCGTATTATTTCTTAAAGCATAGCGATTGTAGAATCGTGATTATTGATAATCTCTCCACAGGTTTTTTACAAAATATTAACTTTTTGCAAGAGAAATTTCCAAACCGCATAGAATTTATACAAGGTAATTTGAACGATGAGAAAACATTGTGTGCAGTGTTTTCGCGTTTTCATTTTAACGCAATCATTCATTTTGCTGCAAGTCTCATCGTGTCAGAATCCGTGCAACAACCGCTCAAATATTTTAAAAACAATGTGGCAAATACTATAAATCTCTTACAAATTGCGCAAAATTTTAATGTCAATCATTTTCTTTTTAGCTCTACCGCAGCCGTGTATGGAGAGCCTAAAAACAAGGAAAAAATCAAAGAAAATACGCCAAAGATTCCCATTAATCCCTATGGTGAATCTAAACTAATGATTGAAAAAATTTTACAAGCATTAGAGGTGGCAAACCCTAAATTCAAAAGCGTCATTTTGCGTTATTTCAATGTCGCAGGCGCATTAATGGACGATAATGCGCTAGGGCAACGCACAAAAAATGCTACGCACTTAATCAAAGTTGCTTGTGAATGCGCGTGTGGAAAACGCAAGAAAATGCAAATTTTTGGAGAGGATTATCCAACCAAAGATGGCACTTGCGTGCGGGATTATATCCATATTGATGATTTAGCAAGCGCGCATTTTTGGGCATTAAAGGCATTAATAGATAGGAATATTTCAGAAATTTACAATGTTGGCTATGGCAAGGGATTTAGCGTTAAAGAAGTGATTGATTGCGTAAAAAAGGTAAGTGGAAAAAACTTCTTAGCAGAATCTGCACCACGCAGAGAAGGCGACCCAAGTGTGCTGGTGAGTGATAACCAAAAGATTCTAACCCACACGCAATGGAAGCCCAAATATGATGATTTAGAAATTATTTGTAAAAGTGCGTATTTATGGGAAGAAAATCTGCAAAAACAAGGGTTCTAATGCTAAGATACATTTTATTCTTTACCTTTTTAACGCCACTTTATGCAGAAAGCCTGTATGACAGACTAGAATTCAACACAAATGAACGTGCTAAAGTAATTGTGCTAGATAAGGAAATGCGTATTATGCAAGTGCTTAATGTGCAAAAAGGACAAAAGGAATTAAAGCTGAATTTGCAAAATTCAGAGAATTTATTTATCACTTTTATAGAGAATCAAAACTTAGCAAAAGATTCCAAAGATGCGCCTTTAGCCAAGGATTCTAAATATTTAGCACAATTTGTGGAATCCCAAAAGGCTAGCACTATACATTTTAAGAGAGAAAATGCGCAAAACCTTGAAGCAGGGATTGAGGGGGCAGAATTTGCAGGAGCTATAACACCCTATGAAGCGCGCTTTGAGAGGAATCGCTTTTTGGGAGGATTTTTAGGATTTGAGCCTTATAAATTTAATTATTTGCTTCCCGCTAATGTAAGTTTAAAGAGTGAGGACGGACACACAAAGCGCACGGAAGCGAAGTTTCAAATCAGTTTCAAGAAGCTAATCTTTGATGATTTATATTTTAAAGATTTGGATTTGTATTTTTCTTACACACAGCAGAGTTTTTGGCAAGTGTATGATAGCGATAATTCACGCCCATTTAGAGAGAGTAACTACGAGCCTGCGCTATTTTTTAGCTATCCGATTGATACATATAACCTATTTTTTGACCGCGTAAATTTTGGCTATGTCCATCAAAGCAATGGAGGGGATTTGAGTAAATCTCGCAGTTGGGACCGCTTGTTTATTGAGGGTGTGTATGCATACGATAACTTCGTGTTCGGATTAAAGGCTTGGTATCGCATTAAAGAGGATGCTAGCAAAGATGATAATCCCGATATTTTGAATTATATGGGCTACGGGGAGTTAAGTATGGGCTATTTATTTAATCAGCATTTATTAACCTTAACATTGCGCAATAACCTAAAGTCCGACAATAAAGGCGCGATTATTTTAGACTATTCTTATCCGATTTATAAGAATCTATATTTATATGTGCAGTATTTTAGCGGTTATGGTGAAAGCTTAATAGATTACAATCGCTCCATTGATAGAATCGGTGTCGGGTTGTTATTCACACGATAGGATTCTCCGTTATTGCGAGATTCCACCTAAAGAATCGTGTGCAAGCACCACCCTAAAAGCATCATTAGGGCAGGGATTTAAGGGGAAAGATAAACTTTGCCTTAAAAGTTCATCTCTTTTTTAAAGAAATATAACCTTGAGTTCCAAAATGAATCCATAAAGTCCATTTAAAATTATGGATTACTTCGCTTACACTCACAATGACAGAAGCGAATACACAACATCAAAGAGAATCCTACACTTTGCTCACATATCCGCTTAGAATTTCGCGCACCAATCCGCCAAAATTAATTTTCAATCTTACATCTTTGCCGCATTTGGTAACCTCAAGGATTCTGCCTGCACCAAAGATTTTGTGCATTACGCAATCCCCCTTTTTAAAGTCTCCTAAAGCTTCAGATTCCGCACTTCCTAACTTTTTAGAGATTCCTAGTCTTCCTTTTTGTGCCACGCCACTTTCACCTAAAAAGCGCGATGGCAATAAAATCGTGCGATTCCCCCTATAAAATCTGGAATCCACATAACTTAAAAATAACTCCTTTTTAGCGCGTGTGAATGCCACATAGCCGAGCCTGCGCTCCTCTTCAACACTGCTATCCTCACGCGTCATAGGAAAAAAGCCCTCCTCTAGCCCAATAATAAATACATAGTCAAATTCTAGCCCCTTACTAGAATGCACACTCATACACGCAACGCCCTCTACACCTTTACTTTCTTGACGCATTTCAACATCTTCTTGGTCGCTTCTTAAAGCAAGCTCATTTAAAAAATCCTCTAGCTCCAATAGTGGATTTTGCTTGATAAACTCTTTATACACGCCATAAAATTCCTCAATATTACTCACGCGGTCAATCTCGTCTGCACTTTGACTTAATGCTTCACAAAGCCCAATTTTATGCTCAAATTCATCAATAAACCCCAAACTAGAGAGTTTCAAACTTTTCTGTAAATCTTGCATTACAGCAAAAAACTCTTGCAAAGTCGCATAGGCTTTCTTGCTCACCTCTTCCTTTGCGATACCACTTTGCATTAGCCCAAAAATGCTCGTATGATGCTGTTGCGCTAGGTTTAGGAGCTTATCTAATGTCGTCTTGCCAATTCCACGTTTTGGCTTATTAATAATGCGCGCAATAGAAAAATCGTCCTCTAAATTAATGAATGCACGAAAATAACTCAATACATCTTTAATTTCGCTCCGCTCGTAAAAACGAATTGCGCCCACTAAGACATAAGGAATCCCAGCGCGATTAAAGCCCTCTTCTAGTGAGCGCGAAAGTGCATTTAAACGAAATAAAATCGCAATATCTTTTAGCATTACACCATTTTTTAAAAGAGCTTGAATCGCCTTAACAATACTTTGGACTTCCTCTTGCTCATCAAAGGAATGCAAAACCTCAATTTGCTTCCCCTCATCTTGCGTGCTTTTTAGCTCTTTACCGAGCCTTTCCTTATTATTTGCAATGAGCGCATTTGCAGCTTGCAAAATTGTGTGGGTGGAGCGGTAATTTTTCTCTAGTTTAATGATTTTTGCGCCTTTAAAATGCTCACTAAATTGCAAAATATTTTGGATATTTGCCCCTCGCCAACTATAAATACTCTGATCATCATCGCCCACAACACAAAGATTCTGATGAGTGGAGCAGAGTTGCTTTAAAAGCAAATATTGCAAATGGTTTGTGTCTTGGTATTCATCTACCATTATATATTGGTATCTTTCACTCACTTCCTTAGCGACTTGTGGATTTTTTTGCATAATTTCTAAAGGAAGCAGCAATAAGTCATCAAAATCCACTAAGTTTTTTTGCAATAGAAATTCTTGGTATCGCGCATAGACTTTTGCGATATGTTGATAAGTTTCATTGTGTGCAGATTTTAGGGCTTCATTGGGCGAGATTTGAGAATTTTTGTAGCGTGAAATTTCGCTAAGTACTAGCGGGAGCGGAGCTAAATCACCATTCAATTCCTTAACAATACGCTTTGTATCATCACTATCGGCAAGAATAAAATTTGCCTTACGCCCCAAATGCGTGATATAGAATTTTAAAAACAACAACCCAAACTTATGGAATGTGCAAAGCAAAGGCGGGTGTAAGCAATTATTTTGAATCATTCCTAAAGCGCGTTTTTGCATTTCATTAGCAGCTTTATTAGTGAAAGTGAGTGTTAAAGTATTGCTTGGCGGAATCCCAACACAATCAATTAAATATGCAAGGCGTGCGGTGATGGTCTTTGTCTTGCCGCTACCTGCTCCAGCTAGGATTAAAAGTGCGCCATCAATAGTGGTTGCCGCCTCATATTGCTGCTTATTTAAATCTTTTAAAAAGTCTTGCATTATCAGCCTTTGTTTAATAAATCCGATACATCACACGAATGCGGATTTTTGTCTTTTCATTGGGGTAGGGATAATCTTTATAGGCAATTTTAATGGTGTGAAGAGAATTATCGTCCAATAGTGTATAACCACTTGTAGAAAGTAGCTTTAAATCGGAAATATCGCCATTGGGATATAAATAAAATTCCAAGACATTATCCCCTTCTTGTCCAATCTTCCCAGCAACTGCTGGATACCTTAAATAACGTTGCGTAATTCTGCCAATACTATCTAAATTGCTTTTGATAAAATCTTGTTGATTGGGCGTTAATGCGCCAAATTCTTCTCCATATAATTCCCGAATTTTCTGTGTTTGCTCGTTTTTGCCATAATCATAAATAGACGGGGAATGTGCCGCTAAAGTCCGTGATGAGAGGTTTGGCTCTCTTTGGGTGTCCTTAGATTCTTTACTCTGCTTGGATTGCGGAGTTGCTTTGGAAGCTATTTTGCGTTGTTGTTCCCTTTGTGGTGGTTGTTTTTGCGCCGTCACTCTTTGCGATTTAGTCTGCGCTGTTTTGCCACGCTCTTTTGACAGCTGTTTCTCCTGCAAAATTTTTTGTTGCGGAAGTGGTTTTTGCACAATTTTTGGGGTAGATTCCACACTTGCTTTAGATTCTACACTTGGCGTTTTTTGTTGTTGTGCTTGACTACCGGGATTGAATTTAAACTGCCTCAAACTCACGCGCTCGCCATTTTGCACGCCCATACGCGGAGGCTTGTAGATATTCTCCATTTCAGGAACGAAGCGCAAAAATAATAGCGCAAAAATAATAGCGTGCGTGAGTAATGATAAAAATAGTGCTGTAAGATTATTCCGCATTGCGTGTATCTTGCTCTAGCATTTCCTTAAAAACTTTTGAATCCACAAAATAGGAATCCAAAAGCGTAGTCTGCCCTTGATTAATGGTAACCAAATAACGTTTGCCATACGCTTCAAAAATAATCAATTTACTTTGTGCACTAAATGTTGTTACGGAGCATATTTGCACAGATTCCGCATTTTTTCCCTTGTCAAAGAATTTTTGCAAAGGATTTTTTGTAACCTGTGGTGTATTGATGCGATTTTTCACATACCACAGAAATGCTAGCAAACCAACTAGCACCAAAATCACACCAAAATACTGGAATCCATTAACGCCATCTAAAGGCGATTTACCCGTTTTAAAAGGAAATGTCTGATTGGAATCTTGACTTTGTAAAGACGCGGCAAAAGTGGAATCTTTCGTAATGGAATCTTGAAAATTTAACGTAGAATCCTGTGTGCTTCCCACACACAAAAAAAATCCAAAACATAACAGCAAAAACACTTTCATACTGTGCTAATACTCTCTCTTGTAAGATAATAAATAATGGCATTAGAATCTAAAATTTCATTGACACGAATCGCTAAGTTTTTCTCATACACCATAACCTCGCCTTTACCAATAATCCGCCCATTAATGAAAATCTCCACACTCTCACCAGCGGGCTTTTGCAAGTCTATGATAGAACCCTTTTCAAAGCGTAGAATCTCCAATAAAGGAACTTTTGTCGAACCAAGCTCGGAGCAAAATACAACTTCCATATCCAAAAGCCCACCATAGTTATTCATAATCCCTTCTAAATAACGGGCTAAATCCTCTTGTTTAGGTGCTTGTATCCGTGCAAGAGTAAATTCATCTGCTGGCATAATTTTCCTTTAAGAATATAAAAATAGCGAACACAACGCACCTTCAAGTGAGAAATTTATGCAGCGATTCTGCGTATCTTGAAACTCACCAAATCCGAAAGTAATCGGTGTTGCAATATTAAAATGCATATTTTCTTTAATTGCTAGCACTTTTGCCAAACCTGCGGTTAAATTCGCCAACTCCCGCGATAGATCACGTAACTCCAAATCATCATCAGAACTTTCACCAAAAAGCCCTTCGCCGATGACTCCTAGAAACTCTTTTGCACTCACAAAAGTGATTGTTGTTTGCATACCATTTTCAAAAACAACATCAATTCTTGAAAGATAACCTTTTAATAACTTATTATCCGTGCGTATGGGCGTTACACCTAGAGTATCTTGTAGTACTTGTATGAACGCCTTTTCAATAATTAAATCCATAACAGCCCTTGACAAATCTAGAAAGTCGGGTATTATAGCTAAATTTTAATTATCTTTTTGTGATATAGAACTTTATTATTGTTTTTTTGCAAAATTTAGTTACAATACTTAAGCTTTTTGTTAAATCTTTTAATGAAAGATTCTAAAAAATTACCGATACTTTTAAATCAAAATTTACAAAAGGAGAGATAAGGTTATGGAAATCAACAAAACTGCTCAAAATACGCAAATTATTGCACAAACAACTACCCCCCCACAGAATCACAAAATAGCTCAAATGTAAAGATTCTTAGCTATTTGGGTATGGATTCCAAAACAACGCAGGAGCTTGGAAAAATTTTAGAAAACACAGACTTAATTTCACTCATCAAAGAAAGACAAGAGCTTAACAAATCCTTAGAAGTCAATTACACTGCAGTGGAATCTCTAGCAAGTCAATACGAAAGCGCAAAGAAAACGATTACAGAATATTATTCATCAGCACACAAAGACAATTTAGCACAGGGCAACATAACAGATGCAATGCATTATATCTCGCTTAAATACACAGATTTTGGACGACAACAAAATTCCCCACACTTTCGCTCTGCAATATCAGAAGCAGAAAGACAAATGGCATTCCGTCAAG
Organism: Helicobacter sp.; assembly: GCA_022766795.1. GTDB lineage: Bacteria > Campylobacterota > Campylobacteria > Campylobacterales > Helicobacteraceae > Helicobacter_D. Next base: position 4,010 of record JALEPE010000042.1, on the reverse strand, counting down.
AAAAAGCCTTACTTCTAGGCGGATGCATTACGCTTAAAGCCCCTTATGTTCTTGCAGAAAGCGGTATAACGTTAAACAAAATAGATACAATCGCAAAGCAAACTGCACAGGATAAAATCAATCAACTAATTCTTGAATACAAAAAATCTAATGGAATCGAAACGGATACACTTAATGTGTTAGTGTAAAAACGCAAATACCCTTAGCAAAAATCATTCAAAACGCTTTTTGCTATTTTGAAATTTTTATTTGTTTTAGCTACAATAAAACTTTTAAAATTTAGGAGAAAAAATGGCTTTGGACGAAAACAAACAAAAAGCGATTGAACTTGCCATTAAGCAGATTGATAAAGCCTTTGGTAAAGGTGCGTTAATCAGACTTGGAGATAAACCGGTAGAAAAGATTGACGCTATTAGCACAGGCTCTTTAGGGCTTGATATTGCGCTAGGAATTGGCGGAATCCCAAAGGGGCGCATTGTTGAAGTGTATGGACCCGAAAGCTCGGGCAAAACAACATTAGCACTACAAGTCGTTGCAGAATGTCAAAAAGCGGGTGGAATCTGCGCATTCATTGACGCAGAACACGCGCTAGATGTTACTTACGCAAAACGGCTAGGCGTAGATGTGGAAAACCTGCTTGTCTCTCAACCAGATTTTGGCGAACAAGCCCTAGAAATCCTAGAAACGCTTACAAGAAGCGGTGGTGTAGATTTAATCGTCATTGACTCGGTGGCGGCTCTCACACCAAAAAGTGAGATTGATGGCGATATGGGAGACCAACATGTGGGGCTACAAGCGCGTTTAATGAGTCAAGCTTTACGAAAAGTAACAGGCGTGATTCACAAAATGAATACCACGGTGATTTTTATCAATCAGATTCGTATGAAAATCGGCGTAATGGGCTATGGAAGCCCTGAAACAACGACAGGTGGAAATGCGCTTAAATTCTACGCAAGTGTTAGAATTGATGTCCGCAGAATCGCAACCCTCAAACAAGGCGAACAAAATATCGGGAATCGTGTCAAAGCAAAAGTGGTTAAAAAGAATTTTGCGCCACCATTTAGAGGATCGGAATTTGATATTATGTTTGGCGAGGGAATCAGCAAAGAGGGTGAATTGATTGATTATGGCGTGAAGCTTGATATTGTAGATAAAAGCGGTGCGTGGCTAAGCTATAAAGACAAAAAGCTTGGGCAAGGCAAGGAAAATGCAAAAGTATTTTTAAAAGAAAATCCAGAAATCGCACAAGAAATTGAGGAAAAAATCAAAGCTTCCATTTCAATTTCTGATGATTTATCCAGTAGCGATGAAATTGAATAATAAAGGAGAAACAATGATTTACATTGATGAAGTCAATGCGCAAGAAGTTTTAGACAGCAGAGGAAATCCTACGATTAAAGCAACGATTGCTTTAAGCGATGGCAATGTGGCAAGTGCAATCGTGCCAAGTGGCGCAAGCACAGGCAAGAGAGAGGCATTAGAATTGCGCGATAACAAGGAGCGGTTTTTGGGCAAAGGCGTGTTAAAGGCGTGTGAAAATGTCAATACCACGATTTGCGATTCTATTGCGGGTTTAAGCCCATTTGACCAAGCTGTGATTGATAATCTCCTCATAGAGCTAGATGGCACAGAAAACTTTTCCAATTTAGGCGCAAACGCAACACTTGGCGTTTCTATGGCAGTTGCACGCGCTGCGGCAAAAAGCCTCAATATCCCTTTATATCGTTATTTGGGTGGTGCAAATGCACTCACACTTCCAATCCCAATGTTAAACATCATCAATGGCGGAAGCCACGCAGATAACACGGTGGATTTTCAAGAATATATGATTATGCCTGTAGGATTTGAATGCTTCAGTGAAGCACTACGCGCAAGTGCAGAGATTTACCAATGCCTTAAAAAAATCCTAAAAGATTCCAAACATATCACAAGTATTGGCGATGAGGGAGGATTCGCACCCAATCTTAAAACTAACGAAGAGCCGATTCAAATCATTTTGGAAGCAGTAAAAAAAGCGGGTTACAAAGAAGGCGAACAAATCGCAATCGCCCTAGATGTCGCAAGTAGTGAGTTTGTCAATGACAAGGGTATTTATTGCCTTAAAGGCGAGGGGCGCAATCTAAGCAGTGAGGAACTCATTGAATATTATGAAAAGCTGATTGCAAAATACCCGATTGTCTCTATTGAAGATGGCTTGAGTGAGGACGATTGGGAGGGTTGGAGCAAACTCACGCAAAGGCTAGGCAATAAAGTGCAGCTTGTAGGCGATGATTTGTTTGTAACCAATGCAAAAATTTTACAAGAGGGAATCACAAAAAATATCGCAAATGCGATTTTGATTAAGCCTAACCAAATTGGCACAATTAGTCAAACAATGCAGACAATCCGCCTAGCACAGCGCAACAATTACCGCTGCATTATGAGCCACAGAAGCGGGGAGAGTGAGGATAGCTTCATCGCAGATTTTGCAGTGGCACTAAACACGGGAGAGATTAAGACGGGCTCAACCGCAAGAAGTGAGAGAATGGCGAAATATAACCGCTTGCTTGCGATTGAAAATGAGTTGGGATTCCCTGTGTATTTGGGTAAAAAACTCTTTAAATAATGGAATCGCTAGAGTTTAAAAAGGGCGGATTCTATAAGCTTTTGCCTTTTTTGAGCCTTGTTTTGTTGATTTGTTTGCTAGGAGTTTATTTTGGCAATTTACTCTTTGGCAATAATTCTTTAAGTGTGCTTCTAAATCTTAAGGATAAAGAATCCCAAATGCGTCAAGAGGTGGATCGCTTAATGCACGAAAACGCAAATCTACAAAAAGAACTTTTTGAATTGAAAGGATTAGAGCCAAAATGAAATTTTTAAGCATTGTACCAATAATGGTTATATCCCTAATGTCCTTAAACGCAGAAGATGCTAAAGGGGAATTACCCGGAATTCCAACATTAAGCATTAATGCGGACAAGGCAAAAACAGATACACAAGAGGCAAAAGCTCCTACTCCTACGGCTACAGAAAATACAATTCCAGAAGCACAAACCAATCCAATGACAAATTCTAAAGAACCGACAGGAATCACGGCAAATCTAACACAAAATATATCAAACGACAATACAGCAAAAGGCGGACGTGATCCTTTTACACCGCTTATCACACCAAAGGATAGCGGGCAAATCACTAATGCTCCGCAGCTTAATTTATTTACAAAAGCAGAAGTAAGCCTTCCCTCCACTGCTAGAAAAATCAAAAAAATCACTTTGGAATACCAAAATCTCAATGGTTCTATTTCAAGCATTGAACAAAACCTTGAGGGCGATATTGATTGGCATTTTCCGCTCGTATTAAGTCAAGAAGTGCAGCCCGAAGAACAAGGGATTCCAGAGCAAGAAAGTTTTCCCTTAAGTGAGCATTTTGAGTTTGAAATAACACACAACAACATCTTTTTAAACACTGATTTAACGCTGCTTAGAGATTTCACTCTAGCTTCTCCAACGCGTTTAATTTTAGACTTCAAAGCCCCCAATAACAAACACGTTCAAGAAACATTCCTCTCAAGGATTCCGTCAATTCCAAAGGTTACCTTAAGCACGCATTTAGACTTTTACCGCGTTACTTTAGAGCTTGATGGACAATATAAATACAATCTTGCACAAGATACAAAAGCAGGGAATTACACAATTGAACTCTACTAATTGCGTTCTTATTGGCTTTATGGGTAGCGGAAAAAGCACGATCGCTAGGGCTTTACACAAGGCTAATTCCGCACTAATTTTAGATAGCGATTCTATGATTGAAAACAACGAGAACTTAAGCATTAAAGAGATTTTTGCACATTATGGCGAGACATATTTTCGGGATTTGGAATCCAAATTTTGCGCCTTTGTTGCGCAAAATGTACGTAATGCAATCATCTCCACAGGTGGTGGAATGCCAATGTTTTGCGATGTTAAAGTAATGGGTAGGGTTTTTTTCTTACATTTGGAGTTTGAGGAAATTTTAGAGAGGCTAAGCGCGGA
>JALEPE010000110.1 GCA_022766795.1 Helicobacter sp. | reverse complement strand
CGCCATACAAAAGTGCTTAAAAAACCTAAAAATAAAAAGGGTGCAAAGGGAATTGCAACAAGAGGTCGTTTAAAAATCAATGCGATTCCATAAAATAGGAGTGCATAAATGGCGGATAAAAATATCGCGATTGCCCCAAATAGCGCGCCAAGAACACAACCTATTGCGCCAACCAAGATTAAATCGCCCTCACCCAATACTTCCTTTTGCAAAATGCTACCGACAAATAAGCGCAAAAATGCTGCAAACCCTATAAAACAAAAGGCTGCAATGCCTGCATTCAAGACAGAATCCCAAAAAAAAGCAAAGCAAAGCGCAAAGAAAAATGCTAAAAAATTTAAAGAATCTGGAATCGCTAAAAACTGCACATCAATCACGCTTAACGCATAAAACAACAAGAGAAATAAAAATAAAAAAAGTGCGCAAGGAAGCGGAAATAACATATAGCAAAATAGTGCAAAAACTGCGCCTAAACACTCACTTAAGGGATAAAACAAAGGGATTCTTATATGGCAGTAGCGGCATTTTGCCCTGCTTACAAGATAGCTAAACAATGGAATCTTATCGCGCCATTTTAGTGGCGTTTGACAATGCAGGCAGTGAGAACTTGGGTAAAAAATACTAAAGTTGCGTGGGATTCTGTAAATGAGCACATTAACAAATGAGCCAAAACATAACCCAAAAACTAAAACAAATAGTAATTCTATTTTCATTTCACACTCTTTTTGCTAAAATTTTAGCCAAAAAAGGCAAAGTATGCAAAAGTGCGTAGGAATCTTTGGAGGGTCGTTTGACCCTCCACATAATGGACATTTAGCGATTATGGAATCAGCAATTGCGCAACTTGGGCTTCATCAGCTATTCATCGTGCCAAGTTTCTTAAATCCTTTTAAAACCGCGTTTTGCTTCGCACCAAATTTGCGCCTAAAATGGATGCAACAACTTGCAAAAGGGTTAAAAAGTAAGGGTTGCGAAGTGGTGGTGGTAGAATTTGAAGTGTTACAAAATACGCCAACACCAACATACAAAACATTAGAATTTCTAAAGACGCATTATATTGGAGATCGCGCAAAAATATTCCTATTGCTCGGGGCGGATAATGTAGAATCCCTGCCAAAGTGGGCGCAGTTTAATCAACTTAAAAATGCGGTAGAATTTGTTATAATTCCACGCAAAGGCTATGCGATTCCAAAAGACTTTAGGACTTTGGAATTTAAAGAGATTCCACTAAGCTCCACAGAGGCACGAGAAAGGCTTGTAAATGGGGATTATGTGGGATTGGTGTCGTGCATACCAGCAGAAATTTTAGAGAATATAAAGGAGCAATATTGCAAGAAAATAGAGAAGCATTAGTGCAAGAAATTTGTCAAATTTTAGAGGATAAAAAGGGGGAGGACATTGAGGTTTTTAACCTTAATGGGACGGATTATTTCGTAGATTTTGTCGTGATTGCAACAGCCCTTGTGGATAAGCACGCGCTAGCCTTGCTAGATGCGTTAAAAGTGCCACTCAAACAAAAGGGAGAGAGTTTTTATCATATTGATGATGAGAATCCCGATTGGATTGTTGCGGATTTAGGCGATGTGATTGTGCATATTTTCACCGAGAATCAGCGCAAGAAGTTTAATTTAGAGGAATTTTTACAAAAACTACAAAAACAAGCGGGAAGCAAGACGTAAAATGCAACAATCTAGCAAAGATGCGAATACTTACAACACGCTTAGCTTAGAGGAACAAAGAGTTATTTTACACAAGGGAACAGAAATGCCCTTTAGTGGAAAATATACGGATTGCTTCAAAAACGGCGTGTATGTGTGCAAGCAGTGCAATGCACCCCTATATCTATCACAGAGCAAATTCCATAGCGGCTGTGGGTGGCCTAGCTTTGATGATTGCATTGCCGGAGCGGTTAAGCAGCAGCCCGATGCAGATGGAAGGCGCATAGAAATTGTGTGTCAGCGATGTGGCGGGCATTTGGGACATATATTCTATGGCGAGGGATTTACAGAGAAAAACACGCGCCACTGCGTCAATTCCGTGTCTTTAAGCTTCAAAGAAAAATGAGTGCAATACCGCTCCATTCCTTGCAATGACGGAGTGGTTGGCTTGTCGTCATTGCGAGAAAACCGCAGGTTTTTCGTGGCAATCTATAATCTTGCATTCAAAGAAATGCTTTCAATGGAATCTTTAATTTATGTAAAATTCAAAGCTTTATTCTCTTAAGGGGGAGGGGCTTAAATTGCGAAGTCGCTCCCTCCCCCTTAAAATCCCTCACCCTGACAACGCTTTTGTTAAGATGGTGCTTCGCACAATTTTGATTGATGGATTACTTCGTCTCTCACTGCGTTCGTTCCTTGCAATGACAAGAAACCAAAGGTCTGCCACTGCGTCATTGCGAGAAAACCGCAGGTTTTTCGTGGCAATCTATAAATAAAAGAAGTTACAAAAGTTTGCAATGGAATCGTGAAAGTCAAGATAAGATTATGGATTGCCACGATTCCGCAAGCGGAATCTCGCAATGACGGAGTGGTGAAGTTTTCTGTATGCAAGGTTATGGATTGCCACGAATCGCGTTGCGATTCTCGCAATGATAGAGTGGTAAGCGTTTCTTTAGATACTACATTATAGATTGCTTCGTTACACTGCGTGTGCCTCGCAATGACGAGGGAAAAACACTGCACGCCTTTCTCTCAATGACGGAGGTGGAGCGTGCTAGGGGTTGGGGGTTTAAGTGGGTAAGGGGGACGCTTCGCAAGTAGAACCCCTTGCCCCCTTAGAAAAGATAAGGTTTAGGATTCTTTAGTTGATTGATTGCTTTTATTACACTTTAGAATCGCAAGTCAATTTTATAAATTTTGCAAAAATTCTTAAAAATTAATATAATTACGCTTTTTATCGCTTTTTAAGGAGGACTGCATCGAGCCGCTACTTATGATAATCTGTGTGTTGGCAATGGCTGTTGTATCTGGAATCGTTCTAAATTATCTCAAGATTCCAACTATTATTGGTTATATTCTAACAGGAACGCTTACAACTTATCTTTTTGGATTCCACGTTGAGGATTCTGCGGATTTAAGTGAAATTGCCGAAATCGGAATTGTATTTTTAATGTTTAGCATTGGGCTTGAGTTTAGTTTTCAGAAAATCACGCAAATGCGTCAAGAAGTGCTACTTTTTGGCGGGTTGCAAATTGGGCTATCCATTGCGGCATTTTTCGCAGTATGCTATTTTTTATTACGTTTTAACTTCAACACATCTATTATCGTTGCAAGTGCAGTTAGCTTATCCTCTACGGCGATTGTATTAAAACAAATCAATGAAATAAATCAGTCTAAAACTCCCTATGGAACGGCTTGTGTTGGGATTCTAGTATTCCAAGACATTGCCGTGATTCCTATTTTATTACTCATTAAGCTTTTAAGCAATACGAATTTAAGCCCCATAGAAATGCTATTAAACACTGGAATATCTGCGATTGTAGTGGTTTTATTACTCATTATACCCGGCAGATTTGTCGCTAGAATCGCCCTGCGCTCAAGCGCAAAGATGAAAACAGATGAAATCTTTGTTGGCTCGGTATTTTTAATTATTCTTGGCTCTGCGTATTTGAGTAAATACTTTGGATTTTCGCTCTCACTTGGCGCGTTTTTAGCGGGAATGATTATTTCTAACTCTCCTTTTAAATATCAAGTTGCAAGCGTGCTTGTGTATTTTCGCGATATTTTGCTTGGCGTATTTTTCATCACCATTGGAATGCAAGTTGATGTGCTATTTACCGCAAAATATTTCATCATCGTGCTACTTTTATGCGTGTTAATGATTCTAACAAAAACCCTTATTATTTTTGCATTTTTGGCATTCTTTAGAGGTGTGAAAAATGCTATGCGTGTCGCGCTTTCACTCTCGCAAATTGGGGAATTTTCCTTTGCTGTTTTCTTGCTTGCAAGTCAGCATAAGATTCTTGATTTAAAGTTAGATGGCGGAATCTTAAGTTGGATTTTTGGACAAGAATTCTTAGCATCTATTACCTCGCAAGAAATTTACCAATTCCTAACCTTAATGGTAATTTTTTCAATGATTGCTACACCTTTTATTTTAGAACATTTAGAAACTTGCATAGAATTTATATTGCGCATTTTAAGGATTCCAACTAGAAAAAATCTTACAAATACACAAGACAAAGTTATTGATGAGGTGAAAAATGATGTGATTGTGTGTGGATATGGTGCTTTGGGCAAAAAAGTGGTGCAGTTTTTAGATAGCTATGATGTTACAATGCTCGTGGTAGATTCCAATTATGATCGCGTTAAAAGCGGGTTGCAAGATGGTGTCAATATGCTATATGGCAATGTCTCTGATAAAATGATTTTTAGAGAAATTGCGCTAGAGGATTCCTCTGTGGTGGTTTTATGTATGGAATCCGGACACAGCATTATGGAGGCTTACCATCACATTAAAGATATTGCACACAACGCAAAAATTATCGCGCTAGTGGAGGATGACACACTAAATGATATTTGTCTTTATGGTATCGTCAATGGCACACAAGAAATAGCAACGCAACTAGGCAATTTAACCTTAGAAGCCCTTAAGGAGCAAAAAGAGGTGGCAGAGGATTAAAAGAATGCTTTTTCAAGCATTATAAAAAGCAAAATGCAATACATTGTAAGCAGGGCGTATTTGTGCTTCTTAACTTCCATAATGCCTAGAATCCAAATGCCAATGCGCACACCTATTAGCGTTGCGATTCCAATTATAAAGCCTTGCTTAAAATCTACAAAGCCGTGCATTGCTAAAGAAGTGAAGCCAGAAATAGAGGAAAAGACAACAAAAAAGAGTGATAATGCCGCAATTTTTTTGCTACTATATCCTAAATAATACGCTAACACTGGTGCTAACATTATTGCACCACCAATCCCTAAAGAAATGGCAAACACCCCAACAAAACTCCCATAAGCAACCAAAAATAACTTTGCCGCCCTCCCCTCGCCTAGCTTATTTTCACCGCCATTTGCATTCGCCCTTAACACCTTAAAAATACAATACACCAAAAATACCACAAAGATTTTTTCTAAAATATGCGATGGAATCACACTTAATAGCATACCACTAAAAGAAGCCCCGATAAGCCCACCAAGCCCAACATACAAGCCATCTTGTAAATCCAAATTTTTCTTTTTGTAATTCACATACGAGCCATATAGTGAGGAGAACATCATCTGCATAATAGAGATTCCAACAGCAATCTTAATATCATTACCAAGCAGAATCATTGTCGGCACAATAATTGCACCTCCTCCGATTCCAAATAGCCCAGAAATTATCCCTGTGCAGATTCCAACAAATAAAAGCGTGATGATATACAAAGGTTCTAATGCAAAAATTTCCATTTTTCAGCTTCATTTAGATTAAATTTATCGTGCATATTTACCCAAAAACAATTAAAAATAAGGTAAAAATTGCTAGAATCTTTTTTGAGACTTTATGGAGTTTATCAAAGATGCAAAACAATCAAGATACAATTAAAATTACACAATTTGTTAAAGTTGCGGGTTGAGCGGGCAAGGTGGGTCTGGACGACCTCTCACAAATTGCTAGCTGCTTGCAAAATACAAATAATTCTAATGTTTTAGTAGATTTTAGCGGAAATGAAGATGCGGGAGTGTATCAGCTCACACCAGATTTAGCACTGGTGCAGACAGCAGATTTTATCACACCTGTTGTCAATGATCCTTTTATTTATGGGCAAATTGCTGCGGCAAATGCATTGAGTGATGTGTATGCAATGGGAGGAATTGTCAAATGCGCCTTAAATCTTATGATGTGGGATTCTTGCAGGATTCCAAAAGATTATGCAAAGGCAATTTTAGAGGGTGGATTATCTAAAATCCACGAGGCTGGTGGTGCGCTTGTGGGCGGGCATACGATTGCAGATAGTGAGCAAAAATATGGCTTAAGCGTGAGTGGCATTATCAATCCGAAAAAAATTTGGCGCAATAATGGCGCGCAAGTGGGTGATGCCTTGATTCTCACAAAGCCGATTGGAATGGGAGTTTTAACCACCGCGTTAAAGGCAAATATGCTAGATACAAAAGTGCAAGAGCAAATCGCAAGCATTATGGCAACATTAAACCGCAAAGCCTGTGAAATTGCAAGCACATTTGATATTCACGCTTGCACAGACATTACGGGATTTGGACTGTTAGGGCATTTAAGCGAAATGTTAAATCCAAAGATTAATATCCAGCTAGATAGCAATGCGATTCCACTTGTTGATAACGCAATAGAGTTTGCGCAAATGGGGATTATTCCGGGCGGGAGCTGTGGAAATGAACAGGCAACCACATCTTTATGCAGCTTTAGCTTAAAAAAAGATTCTAAATTTAAAAATGTAGAGATTCTGCTTTTTGACGCGCAAACTTCTGGCGGGCTAGTGTTTGCACTCCCACAAAATGCCGCTAAAACACTTTGCCAAACGCTACAAGATAACGGGATAGAATGGGCTAGCATTATTGGCGCAGTTACACCAATAACACAGGGAAAAAGAATCCATATTTACTAAAGGGACAAAATGCAAATACGCGTGTATTATGAAGATACAGATTGCGGTGGAATCGTGTATCACGCAAACTACTTAAATTACTGCGAAAGAGCGCGCTCTGAAGTGTTTTTTAACGCTAAGATTCCACCTTTGCAAGAGGGAATCGGATTTGTTGTCAAGGATATGTCTATTGCATTTTTACGCCCGGCAAAATTGGGTGATTTATTAGAAGTAAAAACTGCGCTAATCGCCCAAAAAAGTGCGTCTGTACAACTCGCACAAAGTATCTTGAAAGACAATAAAGAAATTTTTAAAGCCTCGCTAACGCTTGTTTGTATGGATTCTAAAACGCAAAGAATTGCTAAGATTCCGCAATGGGCACAAGCAGTTTTTAATACTCTACCAAAGGATTACAATGGAAAATAAGGACAATGGCATTCAATACCCCTGCACTTGGCATTACCGCATTATTGGTCTGGATAAGGATAGTCTCTATCTTGCTGCGCTAGAAAATGTCAATAAAGAATTTATCCACACACCCGGCAAGCAAAGTAGCGGTGGGAAATACCATAGCATTAACATTGAAATTGAAGTGGAACACCAAGAGGAACGCGATTTAATCTTTCAGGCTTTGCAAAGAGATTCTAGGATTAAATTTGTTTTATAAACTTCTTTGGATTGCATTGCTTTGTGGAATCGCAAACGCCACGGATTCTATAAATGTAAAGCTGGCTTCGCAATGCTTTCTTACATATTACGGCTCACAAGCGTGGAATCTAAAAGCAATCCCCACGCATTACGATGTCGCACAATATGCAACCGCCTTGCAAAATGCACAAATAGAGGATTCTTTCGCATATCCTTATCCTTTGCATTCTCACAGCAAACAACCTTTTGAGGATAGCAGTAGGATTCGGGATTATAGCTTGCTTAAAACCATATATGGCGCAGACAAAGAACAGGTAAAATCATATTTAAAGCCTTTAAAATGGGTAGATGGCACAATCCTTTTATTTAATACGCAAAACGGGGCATATTCTGCATTGCAACGCGTAAAAACACGACTTGAAACCCTACTCAAAGAAAATCCACAATGGATAAAATATCTCCAAAATATTGGCGGAACATATCATTGGCGCACAATTGCAAGCACGAAGCGACTAAGCCCACATAGCTTTGGAATCGCGATAGATATTAATGTCGCGAACTCACGTTATTGGCTATGGGATTTGCGCCACAATACTTTCAGGAAAGATTTACCTGTAATTCCAAATGCAATTATCGCGATTTTTGAAAGCGAAGGATTTATTTGGGGCGGGAGGTGGTGGCATTATGACACAATGCACTTTGAATATCGTCCCGAGATTCTCTGCTATGCAAGAGGCTTACACTAAGAATTGCAAGATAATAAATGTAGCGCAAAATCTAATGCGATTTTATTGTTGGGCTTAGGCGATTGCAGAATCCTCACATTACCCAAAAGTTGCAATGCTGCGTTTTTGGTGCTTTTGCCAATACAAAGCGCGGTAAAGCTACAATCCCAAGTGTAATTTAGCAAAAATGCCTTAATATGTGATGGTGCGCCAAAAAATATAATGGAATCCTTAAGCAATGTTGGCGGTTTTTCTAATTTTAGTGGATAATTTGCATACACAATTGCTTCCTCTATGGCAATTCCACTTTCTCTCAAAGTCTGCGGTAAGGAAGACGCAATCACTTCTGCCCGCAAGAATAGCGGATATTTACCAACCAGCAATGCACTTAACTCTTTAGCAAAATCACTGCCATACGCGCTTTTAGAGACATATCTAACTTGCATACCCAAATCTTGCAAAACGCGCGCACTCCCCTCTCCTAACACATAATTTGGAATCTCTCTCCAATGTGCATAAGCGCGTTTTTTTTGCGCTCCTAAATGCTCTAAATTCTCTTGCAGGGCAAAAATCGCATTTTTGGAAGTAAAAATTAAGCTATCACTCCTTAGCAATAATTCCAAAATACTTGACACGAAGCAAGTTTTTAATGTAATTAAAGGCAGAATCTCTACACCATTTGGAATTACAAAGTCAAAGGTTGCTTGTGTTTTTGTGATATAATAAACCATTCTTAAATTGTAGCAAATTTTCATTTCTAAAAGGTATAAAATGCTGATTAAAAACAAAAGTTTAGCAACGCCTGTTGCATTAAATTCTTTAAATACTAATGATTTTATTGTGATTGATTTGCGCTCACGCGGGTATTTTCTTATTAGCCACATTAAAGACGCACTAAATATAGAATCTTTGCAGCGCATTGCCCATATTGCGCAAGAAAATCAAGATAAAAAGATTCTACTCTATTGCCATAGTGGTGCGACTGCTGCGGACTTTGGCACGCAATTAGTGCAAATGGGATTCCAAAATATTTATTATGTTGATGATAATTTCTTTACATTTAAAAAACATAATATTGCAATGAATGGGGAAGGAATGCAGTAATTAAGCAAATTTTTGCTAGAATCCCGCGTGATTTTACTTTGGATATAATTTTATGGAAGAATTATTTACGCGATTATTGCAGGAATATGGCTATATCATTTTGTTTATTTGGAGCACACTAGAGGGTGAGCTTGGGCTAATTATGGCGGGAATTATGTGCCATACAGGACATATGGCGATTCCTATTGCAATTATCGTTGCGGGGCTTGGTGGATTTGTAGGAGACCAAGTATATTTCTACATCGGGCGATATAATAAAAACTTCATTTATAAGCAACTTAAAACGCAGCGTAGGAAATTTGCCCTTGCGCACTTGCTTTTGCAACGTTATGGCTGGCCTATTATTTTTGTGCAAAGATATTTGTATGGTATGCGCACAGTAATCCCTATGAGTATCGGCGTTACGCGTTATAGCGCGAAAACCTTTGCATTTGTAAATCTCATCAGTGCGCTTGTTTGGGCTGGAATCACGATTCTACTTGCTTATTTCTTTGGAGAGCAATTATTGCAAATCGTTCATTTTTCAAAGGAACATTATTATGTTGCGATTCCATTTGCACTCATTTTAGGCGGTGGAATCTATTTTTATTTTCACAAAGTAACACAAAAAGTTGGCAATAAAATAATAGGAGATAATGATGAAAATCGTAGCAAATAGCAAAAAGGCGAACATTGAAATTATTTTGGTTCAAGACAAAAAATTACCCAAAACCCTAAATCAAGCACAAAAAGACGCATTGCATCTTAGGAATTACAAGGGCGAAGGACATTGTCTTGTTGGAGATCAGTTGTTTGTGGGGGTTGAGCACTGCGCCTACCCATTTCCAAATGCCTTGCGTGATGCGCTAGCTGGTGCAATCACATATTTAAAAAAGCTTAATATCACCAACGCAAGTATCTGCGTAGAGAATCCACAAGAGGCTAAAGAAGTGTGTGAGGGAATTTTGCTTGGTCATTATACTTTTGATACCTTTAAGAGCAAGAAAGACCAAAGCACTTTAAAAGAAATTTATCTGCACTCCAATAAGCTAGACTCCAAAACCCTAAAAGCAACTATTCACGAAGTTACAAATATCAGCGAATGTATCAATCATACACGCGAATTGATTAACACGCCTCCTGCGATTGCCACCCCAAAATATATTGCAGAAACCGCTAAAGCAGTCGCACAAAAACTAGGAATTGCTTGCATAGTGCGTGACCAAAAATTCTTGGAAAAAGAAAAAATGGGCGCATTTTTAGCTGTCGCTAAAGCAAGTGTCAATGAGCCTTATTTGGTGCATTTAACCTATACACCAAAATCCCCAAAGGGCAAGATTCCAAAAATTGTGCTTGTGGGCAAAGGCTTGACCTACGATTCTGGCGGACTTAGTTTGAAACCGAGTGATTATATGACGACAATGAAGTCGGATAAAAGCGGTGCGTGCGCGGTGCTTGGAATCCTAGAAGCTGTCGCAAGACTAGAACTTAATGCTGAAATACACGGAATCTTAGGATTAGCCGAAAATATGATTGGTGGGAATGCGTATAAACCCGATGATATTTTAATTGCACGCAACAAAAAAAGTATTGAGGTGCGCAACACAGACGCGGAAGGACGTTTGGTTCTAGCAGACTGCTTAAGCTATGCGAGTGATTTAAAACCGGATCTCTTACTGGATCTTGCAACACTCACAGGTGCTTGCGTGGTTGCTTTAGGGGATTATAGCACGGGAGTTATGGGATTTAATACAAAATTAGCAGAATCCTTTAACAAAGCCGCTTTCAATGCCGGTGAGCTTAGTGCCACACTCCCTTTTAATCCTTATTTGCGCAAACTCTTTAACTCTGATGTCGCCGATTTATGCAATATCCCATCAAGCCGCTATGGAAGTGCGATTAGCGCGGGAATGTTCCTAGGGGAGTTTATAGAAGAATCCTTACAGCAAAAATGGTTACACCTTGATATTGCAGGACCCGCCTATGTAGAAAAGGCTTGGGGCGTAAATCCTTTTGGAGCCACAGGTGCTGGCATACGCGCTGTTGTAGAGTTTATTAAACATAACATAAAGGACTAATATGGGTTTATCCATTGGAATTGTCGGACTTCCCAATGTTGGAAAATCCACAACTTTTAACGCATTAACAAAGACGCAAAATGCACAATCTGCAAATTATCCCTTTTGCACGATTGAACCCAATAAAGCCGTAGTGCCTGTGCCAGACGCACGCCTTGATGCACTAGCAAAAATCGTCACTCCTCAAAAGATTCAACATTCCGTAGTGGAATTTGTAGATATTGCAGGACTCGTCAAGGGTGCTAGCAAGGGTGAGGGGCTTGGCAACCAATTTTTAGCAAACATTAAAGAAACAGAAGTGATTTTGCAAATTGTGCGTTGCTTTGAAGATTCCAATATTACACACGTAGAAGGGAGCATTGACCCTTTACGTGATGTGGAAATCATTGAGACAGAATTATTAATCGCCGATATGCAAACACTACAAAAACGTGTAGAAAGACTAGCAAAAAACGCAAAAAGTGGCACAGACAAAGAGGCAAAGGCACAGCTAGAAGTCGCACAAGCCCTTTTGAAACACATAGAGGACGGCAATGCGGTGCGCACATTTAGCGAGAGGGACAACGACTATTTCTTGCTTTTGGACAAGGAATTGCGTTTTTTAACCAATAAGGATATTATCTATGGCGCAAATGTTGATGAAGAAGGTTTGAGTACCGACAATACTTTTGTTACCACACTTAAAGAATACGCTACAAAACAAGGTGCAGAAGTGATTAAACTTTGCTCCAAGATTGAAGAAGAGTTGGTGGGTTTAAGCGATGAAGAGGCAGAGGAGTTTTTAACCGATTTGGGTGTGCAAGAAAGCGGACTTAATGCGATTATTCGTTTAGGATTCCAAAAACTCGGGCTTATTAGCTACTTTACTGCTGGCGTCAAAGAAGTGCGCGCTTGGACAATCCATAAAGGCGACAAAGCCCCCGCTGCCGCAGGTGTCATTCACAAAGACTTTGAAAAAGGCTTCATTCGCGCAGAAGTCATTGCCTATGCGGATTTTATCAAATACAACGGAGAAGCAAAGGCGAAAGAAGCTGGAGCAATGCGCGTTGAGGGCAAGGATTATATTGTGCAAGATGGCGATGTGATGCACTTTCGGTTCAATGTCTAGGATTTTCTTTTTGTCTTTTTCGTTCTTAAAAATTCTAATAAAAATACACAAAAAGATAAAAAATGGAATGTTGCTTTAAGTAAAAACCCTATAAAATAACCTCTCTTATTTTATAGGCACAAAGGAGATAGAGTGAGATTTCTAAAAATAAGTTTAGCAGCAAGCATTGCGCTTGGTGCATTCTCAACGGCTAGTTTCGCACAACCCCTAGAGGAAGCTATTAAAGGTGTAGATGTAAGCGGATTTTTAAGATACCGCTATACAGATGACAGATACGACAATGCAGACCACACACAAGATAATTTGGGTAGTAGTAATGCGCGTCATCAATGGAGAGCGCAAGCAGATTTCAAAACCCCTACAATTAACAATATTGCATTAAATTTGGGCATTGGTTACCACAATCCTTCACAAAATGTCAATCACGGGAAGGGCACCAATGGACTAGGTGGCGGGCTTGGTGCAGGAAAAGATAGCGATTTTGGTGTTACACAATTTTATATGACAATCACCCCCGATAGCACAGCAACAACAATCTTTCTTGGCAAGCAAAGACTTGGAACGCCTGTAACAGATGCGCTTGATGATAGAGCAACAGGTATTCTAGCACTCAATAGCGATATTCCGGGATTAACACTTGCGGCAGGTGCATTTGATTCTTGGTCGCTTGATGATTTAGGACCCACAGCACTCGGAACAGAAGGCAGTGTAGATAAGCCTCTTTACACAATTGCGGCAATCTATAATACAGACACTGGAATCGGCAATATTGGTGCGCAAGTGTGGGGCTTTATGGTAGATGATTTAGTAGATACTTTAATCTACTCTGAATTATCTTGGAAACACAGCCTACTTAATGCAAATTTACAATATGGTTATGCGTCACTCTCTGATGATCCGACAGATTTAACATATGGTTTAGCAAGCGATAACGATTTACTTAATCTTAAAGTCGGTGCAAACTTTAAACAAGACTTTGGAATCCCATTAGATATGAAAGTGGGTTATGTAACAAACTTCCAAGATGGCACAACTGTGGCATTTGACGATGAAGGGAATTATTCTTCTGTCTATGCAGGACAAATTTGGTGGGAAACTAACGCAGTGGGCGCAACCATTGGTTTAGGGCAAAATCTAAATGGGCCTAGACAAACATTGAGACAAGAAGAGACAGACTTAAGCGTATTCTATGGTGCATTAAAATATGGATTCTTAGATGATCGTTTAACAATCGGGCTAGAGGGTGTCTATGGCAAAATTGAAAAAACAGCAAAAGAAGCTTTTGCTACCTATGCCGCAGGTGAAACAACTTGGAAAAAGAAATTCACAGAAATCACTCCAACATTTGCTTGGCAACATAACAAAAACCTAAGAATCTCTGGCTACTATGCAATTTTAAATACACAAAACGATTTAACTCCAAATCGCCCAGATGAGGACAGAAATAGAGCAAGGGTAGAAGTAAAATACTCTTTCTAAATTTATTCCTTCAAGAATCCCTTTTTAGAGGGGATTCTTAATTTTTAGATACAGCTGACAATTTTAAAGACATTCACAGATTCTCATTTTGATATTGTATCATTGCGAGAAAATTTGAAAAATTTTCGTAGCGTGCATTTGTGTTAGCAAATTCATTCGCTTTAGCACAATCCATAATGTAAAATCTCTCTATAAAGATTCTATCATAAAAGCTTTTACATACTGGATTATAGATTGTCGCAAGGCAATAACACAGCAGTTTGGATTTTGTCATTACAAGAACACGTAAGACTTCGTAGCAATCTATAATGTTATTTTTATGCGGTTTTCCATTGTATCATTGCGAAGCCTTGCAAGAGGTCGTGGCAATCCATAATAATACGCTTCTTTAAAGCTTCCATTGTAGAGTTTTCTAAATGTTTGATTATGGATTGCTTCGGCTTTGCCTCGCAATGACGGAGTAGCAGATGCTTTGGTTTTTCGTCATTGCGAGAAAATTTAAAAAATTTTCGTGGCAATCCATAATGCGGAATCTCATTTGTAAAGCTTCTATTGTAAAGTTTTTCTTTATGCTAGATTATAGATTGCTTCGGCTTTGCCTCGCAATGACAAAAGTGGTATAATCTTTGACTTGCAAGATTATGGATTGTTTCACTGCGTTCGCAATGACAGAAAATTTGCTATCTCGTCATTGCGAGAATCGCAACGCGATTCGTGGCAATCTATCATCAAGTACAAATTAGATTCAACAATGAAATCTTTAATTTATGCAAAATTCAAAGTTTTATTCTCTTAATGGGAAAGGGCTTAAATGTGCAAGTTTGGATTAGCACTTCGCAGAATGGGAAGTCGCTCCCTCCCCCTTAAATCCCATACACCTACAACGCTTTTATTAAAGTGGTGCTTCGCATAATTTTAATTTATGGATTGTTTGCCTTGCAATGATAGAAGTGGGGGACGCAATGCAGCAAAGCAAACTACTTCGTGGCGTGTGTTGCGTAAGCAACTCACCCGCTTTGCGTTGCAAATCTATAATGTTGCACACAATGGAATCTCATTTTCTTTTCTCTTTTAATGCTCTCTTTAGTTATCTCTTGAAAAAAGAATCTCAAATATCCTCCTTTATACCAAGTTTTATCTGCTTCCATTAAAGCAAGTCCTAATTTATAAGTAAAGCATTCTTTTTCCCTTAAAGCTTCTTTGTAATCTGCATAGGATTCTAATTTAGGAAGTTTTAATTTAGGATTCTTTGCTACTTTTGCTTCATAGTCTGCAATTTCTTTTTTATGTGCTTCTTTAATAAGACATAAGGCATTCTTATATATTCTAAAAAGCTTTTAGAGTTTAATATCATTGCAGAACTATTAGCATATTCCTCCAAACTCCTTTGATACACTTGGAGATTCCACTGAAAACTATAGCGTCCCCATCCTCGTATCGCCTCATTAAGTGCCTCTGTTTCCTCCACACTTGCGGGTAAATAGATTTTATTACGATTATAAAGCACACTATAACTTTGGTCAAACCACTTTCTATAAGGGTAGTTTTTGACTTTGTATTTTTTGTTTAGCACACTCCATACGCTTTGGTCGTGGCGATTCTCTCTAAATTCAGGGAGGTTTGGAATCTTAGATGGGCTATCGTCAATCAACTCAAAATGCTTGTAAAACACTTCCAGCCATTCTTGCATTATTTGAATCGTTTTTTGCGTTTTCTTTAGTAGCACAATCCCCGCAGCACATTGTCCAGATTCTAAAAATTCCCTATCCTCTAGTAAGCCAAAATGCGCAAGCAAATCCGCCTTATTCCATTCTTTTTCGGGAAAGTCCATAATACTTCCCATAATCTCGTTTGCTTCTATATCGCTAAAGAGTTCTTGCAGAGTATTTTTAGCCTTAGCATTAAACTCAAAGCCTATATCGCAATAAATCAGCAAATCGCCCATTTGGATTTGCTCCAATGCCATTAAAATCACTTTGGGCTTCCAGCACCAATACCCAAAACCACGCGTGGGTAACCTCTCGCCCGTTTCATTTATCCTATAAAACTTATCTTTGAAGTATTCCACAAATTCTAGGGGCAAACTTGCCTCTGTGTAGATAAAAATATTATCAAATGCCCCTAGAGATTCCGCTTGTTGTTTAAAGCGGCAAATAGAGATTCCAAGCCTTGTATCCCCAAAGCTAACTAAATAGGATTTTACCCCCCCGCAGGATTACGATATGACATTACAGCCTCACTTTAATGGAGTGCGGAGTTTAATTCAATCTTACGATTGGAGCGGAATGCAATCATCGCGCCACTTTTGGAATCCTGTCTAAAATGCACACCATTTTTGCCAGACAAATCGCGTCCCTTGTAGATTCCGCTTTCTTTGATTTCAAAATTTGGGTTAATTTCTGCGATTTTTCGCGCTTCCTCTTCGCTGATTTTAAAGATTGTCCCAGCTAAAACTGCGATTCCGCCATCTACAATACAACCATCACCTAAACTAATCCCGGTGGAACTATTCACACCCAACAAGCAGTTCTTACCAATGCTAATAGGATCGCTATTTCCGCCACTTAACACGCCTAAAATACTAGCACCGCCACCGACATCGCTTCCCTCGCCGACAACCACACTAGAGCTAATGCGCCCCTCATTCATACAAGCACCCATTGCTCCAGCATTAAAATTCACATAACTAGCTCCGGGCATTTGTGTGTATCCACCTTTACCCAAATACGCTCCAAAGCGCGTTTTTGCAGTGTCTAGTAAGCGGATATTATCAAATTGTGGAATCACTTGCATTAAATAACGTGGGAATTTATCTACAAAATCAATCGCAGGAAACTCACCACGCATTTTAAGGGCAATCTCATTTTCACGTAGCCACTCTAGCTCAAAAGGCACATTGCCACTCCACGCAACATTACTTAAAAGCCCAAAGATTCCATCTAATTGCAAACTTCTAAGCGGTGCTTTGCCAAGTGAAAGAGCAAGTAGCTTCATATATGCAGATTCCACGCTTTTGCACTGCACATCTTGATAAAGTGCGCAGAATCGGTAGCGAAAATCTCCATTTTCTGTATAGATTCTATCCTCTTGCAAGGCGCGTTGAAGCTCCAAAACAACAGCGACATTTTTATGTGCATTGGGATTTTCTTGCGTTTCTGCTAAAAAGGGCGCAAACTCCTCTAACGCCTTGATGACAAATTCTTCTGTGATTCCAAGTACCAATTCACTCTCGCTATCCTCTAGCACCTCACATTCTTGCTTCAAGGATTCAAAAATCGCATAAGAACCAAAATTCTCACCCCAATTTAGCACCGGATAAGTCGCTTGTAGCACCTTGTTGCTTAGCACTCCAATATCTGCATAACAGATTCCAAACCCCAAAGGCTGCTTATAATCTGCTTTATTTTGCAAAGATTCTACTTTTGCTTTAAAATTCTCTTTACTCATAAATTCTCCTTAAAAATTTTGTGCAATTATAACGAAATTCCATAAAAACTTTAGTATTTATAGTTATTTCTACTCCTTTTAGATTCTTAAAAATACCTCATATCCCTATCAAATTTACCCTATAACACGCAAAATTAAGTTATAATTCTACGAAAAAAGGAATGCAATGTCAGATATTCTAATCCTTGGTGTCGTTGCACTCATTGTGCTTGCGCTGCTCATTGCGCTTTTTATCGCTTTTAAAAGAGAAAAGCCCAAAATACATAAAGAAAACGAGTTTGAGATTCCTAATGCTGCCAAGCTTTTAGAATTATTAAGAGATCCCAACAACAATCTAAACGCACTCACAAAATACGCAGACTATGCACATTCCCACTACACACAATATATGCAGGAGATTCCGGATTTTGATTTAGAGTTTGTCGCAATTCTGACTGCACACAAAAGCGTTAATGCAAAACTTGTGTTGGAGATTGAAAAAAAATTTAAAGCCTTAAATCCAGAAAGAAAAGCACTACTAGATAAGGCGTTAAGCGTAGGGTTAGGACACCGCTAACTATTGCGGTGTTTATAATCCTCATAGCTATAAGATTTAAATAGCTCAAATGTGCCATTTTTTCTAAGAATGCCAATGCTAGGCAGTGGGATTCCATTAAAAGTGTTATTTTTTACAATTGTATAATGCACCATATCCTCAAAAATCAGTCTATCCCCAATTTCAAGTGGTGCTTCAAACCCATAATCCCCAATCACATCACCCGCCAAACAAGTAGGACCACCAAGACGATAATTATAAGGTTGTTCCCCTTTAAGTTTTAGTTTATGATTCCGTTTGATCGCCTTTGCCATATAACTATTACGGACATCTGGACGATATGGCATTTCAAGACAATCTGGCATATGTGCCGCAGCACTCACATCTAGAATTGCAATGTCTATGCCATTTTTAACAATATCTATCACACTCCCCATTAAAAATCCGCACTGCCAACCTACCGCTTCTCCGGGTTCTAAATATACATTAACTCCATAAGTTTTTCTAAACTGCTTAATAATTTTAATCAGCAATTCCACATCATAATCTTTGCGCGTGATGTGATGTCCGCCACCAAAGTTTATCCAACGCATCCTTGCAATATATTCTCCAAAATGTTTTTCAAAATGCTTCAATGTGCGTTTCAATGCATCGCTATTTTGCTCACAATGCGTATGAAAATGCAACCCGCTAATTCCCTCTAATCCAAACTTTTTCACACCTTTTTTGAAAGCCTTATGTGTAATTCCTAAACGCGAACCTTGCACGCAAGGATTATAAATTTCTGGACTCACTTCACTGTATTTTGGATTTACACGCAACCCCACTTCAATAGGCGGAATCCCTTTGTGCTCTCTTAGCGCATTTTGCGCATCAATTAAATTTTTAAACTTCTGCCATTGCCCAAAAGAATTAAAAATAATATGGTTAGAAATTTGTACCAATTCTTGCATTTCCTCTAGCTTATATGCAGGGCTAAATGTCGTAACCTCCTTGCCAAACTCCTCGTATCCTAAACGCGCCTCATAGATTCCGCTTGCTGTAACTCCACTTAAATACTGCCTAGCTAAATCAAAACTGCGCCACAATGCGTAACCTTTTAATGCAATAAGAATCTTTGCACCACTACGTTCTTGCACGGAACTTAGAAGCTGTAAATTTCTCTCAAATTTTTCCTCTTCTAGCACATAGCAAGGGCTTGGGATATTTTCAAAATTATTTGGGTAATTGCGTATTAGACTTTTGACGCTCTTTGTGATGTTTTCCATAATTCGCCTTTGGATTTTTCTCAAATTCTAACAAATCATTGCTTGTGTAAAGATTTGAAGGGAGTTTTTCAAGGCAAATTTTAAACACCTCTAGCGCAGTTTTGGAATCTTGCAAGGCACGATGTAAATTACTATGGTTAATATTTAAAAATGCATTGAGGAATCCTAAAGAATAACGTGGAGCTTGGATTAACCTTTGAGAGAGTTTAATCGTGCAAAGGCGCGGATTATACAAATATCCATAGCCATAATATTCTAAGGCTTGACTCAAAAACTCATAATCAAATCCTACATTATGCGCAACAAAAATGCTATCACCTAAAAATAATTTAAATGCTTCTAACACCTTAGGTAGCTCTGGAGCACCTTCTAACATACCTGCGTCAATCCCTGTAATTTCAGTAATATATTCTGGAATCTCCGCATTGAACACAAATGATTCAAAGCAATCAATAATTTTACCATTAGAAAATTTTATCGCGCCAATTTCTATAGGAGCGTGAATTTTAGGATTATGCCCATTGGTTTCAATATCCACAATACAAAAAGTTTCTTGTGCAATAGGTGTTAAATTTGGACGATAATAAATGCGCTCATGTGCCACTTCAATAGGGATTCCACTATTTTTAAAAATCTCAAATTCACTTTGTGTATCTCCAAACAACCCTGCTACAGGTAGCAATAAAGTTAGTATTTCATTTTCGCTTAAAGGGCGTTTTTGTAGAGTAGCAATAATTTTTTCGTAACGTTTTGGCATAATTGATTCCATTGTTTCTATGAAGTTTGTAGAGTAAGCTAGAATGCTATGAATTCGTATCCATAAACCTTATGGCTTCTTCATCAGCATTTATTTCTTCCAGCACCATATTTAGCTTCCATTGCTTCCTTTTTGAGGTTTGTTTGGAGATACACATAGTGAATTTGAGATTTTTAAAAATAGTGGAATCCCTATTGACGTGGCACATGAGCGCATTTTTTATAGTCCAAATTTAACACCTATTGCACAAGAAAATTTTTGTATTGTAGATATTGAAACCAATGGGCATAATCCTAAAATTCACGCTCCCATAGAAATTGGCGCGATAAAATTTTCTAATGGTAAAATTATTGATTGCTTTGAATCATTTGTGTTTAATGCGGAGATTCCAGAATATATTACTGAAATTACAG
>JALEPE010000040.1 GCA_022766795.1 Helicobacter sp. | reverse complement strand
AATGCCAGCTTACACAGAAGAACAACTACTCTTAATGAAGCAGGCGGTTAGAAATAAGGATTTAAGGGCGGTGCAAAAGAAGTTTTTAGAAAAGAAATATACAGGATATGAGAACACAATCCAAATCCCCTATGAAGAGAAGAAGACACAAAAAATCCGCACTCGCTTCACAATGGCAACCACGATTATTTTTGAAAGTGAAGTGGAGAGCTACATTCTAGGCGACCAAAGCGGATATAAGGTAGAAGAAATCCCAAATATGCCAAACGCCATTAGCGTAAAGCCTTTTTTAATCGGCATTGATACGAATTTAACAATTTTTACAAAAGATAAAAAAATCCACAATTTTTTTCTTTATTCCACCGACTATAAAAACAAGGAATTGCCAAACTTGCTTGTAAAAATCTTAGATGATGAAAGCAAGATTCTAACACAAGCACAAATGGAAGAGGAGGCACGCAAATACTTTGTTATTAAAGAGGGAATCGCTGAAATGAAAGTCGAGCGCGACCAAATGGATTTTTCCTATGTAAAAAAGGCTAAAAAATACAATGAGTGGTTAATCCCTAGTGAAGTCTTTAATGATGATACCTTTACATACTTTAAATACGAAAAAAAGAAAAATGGCAAGATTCCAGCAATCTTTGCAGTCATTGACAAGTTAGACACACCCGTAGAAACAAAAGTAATAGGCGATTGGATTATTGCAGAAACGCGCAATCATAAATGGACGATTTGGAGTGGGGAATCTTATGTTTGCATTGAAAAGGTAGAAAACAAGGAAGAAAAACCACAAATCGCAGAAGAAAAGGCTAACAAATGAAAAAGATTGTAGCCTTAACACTCTCTCCCCTTTTTTTGTTTGCAAATCCTAGCGAGATTTTAAAAGAAGAAAAGGCAGAAGAGAAAGCTATCCAGCAACAAAACTTAGATTATCTCTTTGATTCTAAGTTTCCGCTAGATGATTATACCTATAAGCGTAAGCCAAACCCTAACAATGTCGTGGAGTTTGAAAAAAATACCAATGAAGCAAAGAATACGCAACCTACAACACCCATTGAAAATGTGGATGATTTAGCAAAAAGAGAAGCAGAAATGGCAAAAAGGCTTGCAGAGCTTGAGAAAAAGGCAGAAGTTAAAAAAGCCCCCAAACCAAAACCACAGACACAACCTAAAAAAGCAGTCATTACGCCCCAGCAAAGAATGAATAATTTACTCCGTGATTCCATTCTTGCAGAAAGGGGCGCACAAGAAATATATTTTTCAAAAGGAGCAAATCCTTACGGAGTGGATTCTTTTTCTAATCAAGAAAATATAGATAATGCAACAAACGAACATAAGTTATTTAGAATGGTAAGGGCAGGGCGATTAATTCCTGCAACACTCACAACCGCAATTTCAAGTGATTTAGCGGGATTAGTTAGTGCGCAGATTGAAGAAGATATTTACGCAACAATGGGTAGGGCGGTGATGATTCCGCGCGGTAGTAAAGCAATTGGCTATTACCAAAGCAGTAATGAAGTTACAGGACACGCAAGGTTGCAGATTGAATGGCGCGAAATCATTACGCCACAGGGTGTTAATATCTTACTTACAAGCGCAAAAACTTCTGATTCTATGGGTAGAAGCGGTGCAGAGGGTAACTTAAATAATAGAATGTGGCAAAGGTGGGGGATTCCTTACACCCTTTCTACCCTTACAAATGTATTGCTTTTATCCATTGCAACAAGGGATAACAACAGCAATTCCAATCAATACAGCGATTCTATTTACAACCAAACACAAACAGACTTAAGCGCAATTGTGCAAGAAATTTTAGCACAACAAAAGACGATTAAGCCCGTTGTGGAGATTAAAGCAGGTAGTAGAATTTTTATTGTGCCAACCCACCACATTTGGTTTCCAAAGCCTAAGAAAAATGAAATTATGACCCAATACTTTAAATAAGGAGAAACAATGGATTTTGAAAATGTAAAAAGCTTTGTTAAAGATATGTATCAAAACGACAAAGCATTAGAAAGAAAAAAGGAAACTCTAGCCAAGCTCACAAAGCAAATCCAAAAAGAAGAAGCAAAATTAGAATCAAAAAAATAAAAGCGCAAAAGCTGTATGAAGAAATCCTTGATTTTGCATTCATTGTTGCATTTTAGAACCAAAGCGTTACCATTATCTAAAGCTGATAATATAGCCTTAGAATGTTGCTTATATACCCCAACAACTATAAGCTTACTTTTGCAAAACACTACATACATTTTTCATCTCCTGAATAATCTCTCGGAAATTCCTTACACGCTTCAGCGCGCGTGTGGCAACTTTTAATAGGGTGATTGCCTCATTGTTTAAAAAAGAGGGGGATTCTGTGTTTTTGACATTGATTGTAAATAGAATCCACCCACTCCAATTTCATCAGTCTTGCTTTCTTTGGATTATTTGGGATTTTCTCGCCGCCTACAATGACCCAATCTAGCCCATTTGCTCTATCTATAAAGGGTGTTAAGTCAATCTCACTTAACATAGGCTCAATGTTGACAAAGCATTTTAAATCTTTTATGCTATCTTTTAATTGCAAAAGTCGGGGGATTCTAATGTTTGCATATTCTTGATTTTCCGCAGTTATGCCAAACCAAATGTGCTTGGACATATTATTATAAACATAGTCTTTGAAATATAGAGATAAATAGTCAAAAAATTCCAACATTCTATCTACGCGTTTGGTAAGAATCTGAAAGATTAAATCTTGTCTCTGGCTCATAAAATCAAACAATTCGATTAAATCGTAAAATTCTATATTTTGGTGGAATGTATCGCTCATAGAATTAACAAAAACTTTACTGCCTTTGGGATACTTTCTTTTATTTAGAATATCTTTTAAAGATTCTTGATGAAATAACACCTTATTCCAACCAAAATAATACTTGGGTAAAGGTTCTTTAAAATAGGCGTCAAAGTGTCTGTTTTCACAATCAGGGCAATAATGGATTAGTATTCTTCTATTTTCATCAATTTTTTTCAAAACTTCCTTACCACAATATCCGCAAATTCTTATGTTTTTTCCACTTCTTTACTTAGCTATTCCTTGCAATCTCTTTGTCATTGATTCTGCATAGCAATTTACACACGCAGGGGATAATTTTTTACAGCCTGTAATCATATTCCAAGTTTTATCCGTCCATTCAATTTTGCTTTTACTCATCAATTATCCTTTTTTATGCTAATTCTGCGTCTATTTTCTCTAGTGTGGCGATTAGCTTGTTGTTTTGATAAAGTTTCATTGCTGTGTCCTTTAAAATAAACTCGGTTGCTTGAGTTGAAAACCCTTGTTTTTATCATAGAAAAACATCTCTTCTGTATGCCATTGCAAAAGCATTAAATCTCTTTGATTATCCGCTTCTAAAATAACTTCATTATCCTTATAGCCAAAGGTTAAAAGACATTTCTCACAAGCAGATAAAATAGTGTCCTCTTTGCCTTTATCTAGTAAAATAACTTCATCATTAGAATCACTAAGAAAGAAAATATTTTTGCCGCCAAGTATTTTTTCTTCCACCTCTGCGATTAAATTTCTTTTTTTATCTAAAATTCTCACTATTGCTCCTTTTTATAAGTTATTATTATCTTCTACAAAATAAAATTTATAAGCTGAAATATTATGCGTAACCTTATTGTTTGTGGTTACTTTGCTTTCTTTAATGGTTTCGCAAACAAGTTTGTTTTCAAAGTAGGGTAGTCCTAAATAATTTTTGCCGTTTAGTTCTTTAAGGGCAGGGGAGAGGTAGAAATTTTGGATTTTTGTAGCCTTAAAGTCTTTATGACTTTCTTTTATATCCATAATATTTTATAAAAGAAAAGAATTAACAACCCAACTTTTAGTTTTACTTCTTTCTATTTGCTTTGCAATGCGATAAAGGTTTTTAGAGTGTTTAGAGCTAATAAAGAAAATTCCTCTAAAGAGAAAGCCACAAGGTTATATTCTTTGATATTATTAAAGAATCTTACCGCTTCAGGTGTGATTTTTACATTGATGTACTTTAGGATTCCATTTTCGTAATGGGAGCTTATATTGAATAGCGTAATGCGATATAAATCGGTGTTTTTTCCGTCAATAACATAGTTTTTAATGAATGAAGTTTGCAATTTATCACAAAAAGATTCTACATCTGCTAAAAGACGCTTTTTATTTTTAAATCTTGTCCCTTTTGAATCCATTAAATCAATTAACTCATTAATTTCAAATTTGATAAGCTTCTTGTTTTTATTATAAACTTTCTTAACAATAAAGAATAATATATCCATATCTGTTTTGGTAAAGTTTTTTAGTACAACTTGATTCAAAAGAGAGCTAAAATTAACAATGTCTTTAGATTTATTTTTTGGAGCTATTGACAACATTATAAATAAACCTTAATATTATGATTGTAAAAAAGTTTGAAACCTATATAAAAGAAATGGGATATAAAAGTTTGAAATTTATAATTTATGGTTTTTATTTTTTGCGACAATCCAAAAAGGGCTATATATACCTTGTATGAGGCAATGGAATAAAAAAGTTTGAAAATTATAGTTTTCAATACAAAATATTAAACAAAACACCAAAACAACAATTGCGTTAGATTCTTGAATTTAATATCCTCTAATTGCTTCTTGATATGCTTATTTTCCTCGCTCAAAGAATCGATTTGTGCTTGTAATTGAATCATATTGCGGCTTACATAATAAATATTACTGCGGATATAAACCTTTGGCACAAAAAGCAATAATACTGCTGCCATACACACAAACGCCACTAACACCATTTTAAATGGAATCTCATTAGCATTTAATTCCAAACTTAGCACTTCCTCTTTTTCATCGGTTTCTAAACTCGTGCCGTTAGAATCTCCATTTGCATTTTGGGATTCTATCTTAAATGGCGCAACCCCTGTCAATTCTGTATTTTGTAATTCTATAACCCTAAAATCCTCATTCCCAGCGATCGCTGCTCTTGCGATGAGTTCTAGCTCAGTAATAGTCGTGCTAAACTCTTTGCGCTTACTTCGCTAAAACATCTAAGGAATTTTAGAATTCTTTAAATAAATTCTATAATTCCTAAGATAAAATCTAAAATTCCTTAGAAAAAATTATCAAAATTCCTTGACTTACACTAGGTGTAATGTTTTATAATTTTTGCTAAACTTTTAAAAAAAGGAAGCAAAATGAAAAAAATTATTTTTACTCTTAGCGCAGCAGCAGCGGCCTTTTCTCAAGATTTGCCATTTGAGCGTGGTGAGATAAATCCAAATAAAACCACTTGGCTAGAAAAAGTAAGCGACGAAGAGTTTGAAAGTGTTTTAAGAGAACTTCAATGAAAAAGATTTTAGCTGTTTTTGCGGTGTTTGGGGGTGTTTTGATGAGTGCAGATATAGAAGATACAACGCTTAAAGCGATATTTGAAAACTTTGAGAAAAGTAGTAAAAATGATACCATACAA
>JALEPE010000038.1 GCA_022766795.1 Helicobacter sp. | reverse complement strand
AAAGTTATCCGCTGCAATAGTAATACTTCCACTTACAAATTTAATTGTTTTTTCGTTTGTGAAGTCTGTTGCATTGACTGTAAGCGTCTTTACCACTTTTCCGTCACTACTAATCACACCTGCGTTGGTAAATGCTTGAATTGTTCCAGTACCGTTAATTGTAGAGTTTTTAATCATACCTGTTGCAGTGTTGTTAAACGCTAAGACATTACCATTAATGCTGATTGTTCCATTAGAGAAGTTACCTGCGTTGTTAAAGGTTGTTTTAGCATCTTTTACATCTGCAGCACCCTGTAAGGTTAATGTTCCATTAAGCGTAAAGTTCGCTTTCTCTGCGTTGTTAAAGCTGTTAGAAACTTTAATTGTAGAGTCAGCTGCTGTTGTAATGGTTCCTAAGTTGTTGAAATCATCAACATTAACTTTAATTGTAGAGTTATTAATCGCACCGCTTGCAGTGTTGGTAAATGTGCCGATAGAACTACCGCTAATTGTTGCGGTGTTAATTTTGCCTGCGTTTTCGAAGGTTCCAATAGTGCCGGTGCTTTCAATCTTAACGGCGGATTTGTCACCGCCTTCTAAAAGACCATTATTTGTGAACTTTGTGATAGTGCCGCTGTTTGTAAGCGTGAAACCACCACTAGCCTTACTACCATCACCACTAACCTGATAACCACCCTTCTCATCAATTGTAAAATTCGTAATCACACCGCTAGTATTTTTGATATTCAAATCAGATCCTGAATCAGCGTTGCCTGTAATGAGTTTATTGAAGTTGAAATTTGTGATTGTGGCTTGATCCAATGTGATTGTGGCACCACTTCCCTTTTGGTTTGTGTGGATAATGTTGTTAAGATTTATGGTGCCCACTGTATTTTTAATCGTCAATGCACCGCCACTACCCATAGTAATCGCGCCAGAAGCCCCTGGTTGTGCTGCTGTTCCTAAATTCAAGGTTCCTATCTTGGTATTAAAGGTTAAACCAGCACCGCTTAGGTTAAAACCCTTATCTTTAGAAGCATTCCAAACATTCAATGTGCCGATTTGGCCATTACCTTCAATGGTAAGAGGTTTACCTGCACTGATATATACATTTGCATTCGTGACAAATCCTAGGGATGTATTGTTGCCTGTGACTGCAATTGATCCGCTGGGGCTTGCTGCTGTAATATTATATGCCGTGGAGCCAGCAGTAGCTGCTGTAACGTCTGTTCCTGTTATCTCCGCATTGCCAGCGGTTGCTAACAAACTAACGCACGCTAATGAGAGTGCGAAACCTTTCTTGTTAAATGTGAATTTTGTGTTGTTTGTATTCACCATTTTCTCCTTGTTCTTAAATATGAAGCCTAAATCTTATCAAAACATACCCCCTCTTGTCAAGAAATTCCCCTAAAAAAATCCCAAAGCCTCCCCACCCCTAAACTTGCGTGAGCGCATTGCGTGGTTTAGCCACAAAGAGTATGCGTGTGCCACTGCAATCAAAATGCTCACGCAAGACATTGGCTAAATAGCGTTTATAGGTGAAGTGTAGGGCGTGGGGGCGATTCATAATAAGCGCGATTTGGGGTGGCTTAGTCTCAAACTGCGTGGCATAGTAGATTTTCACAATCTTGCCGTGGTCGCTTGGCAGTAAATGCCGCTTGGTTGCCTCTTTTATCACTTGATTTAACTTAGAAGTTGGAATCCTAAAGCTGAAGTTTTGATATACCCTTAAAATCTCCCCTTCTAGCTTCTCTATATGGCGTCCGTTTTTTGCTGAAATGGTTAGAAGTGGCGCGTATTCCAAAAACTTAAAGCGCAGTTTGAAATCCTGCATTATCGCCTTGAAGTCCTTATGCGCAATATCCCATTTATTTAACACGACAATCACGCCTAGTTTGTATTCATCAATTAATCCCGCAATTTTCTCATCTAATTCCACAAAAGGTTCAGACGCATCTAAAACAAGAATCGCAATGTCTGTGCGCTCTAGAATCTGACGCGTCCTTTGCAGTGCAAATTTCTCTAGCCCCTCAATTTTACCGCGTCTGCGGATTCCAGCAGTATCTACGAAATTAACTTTTGTGCCATTAATCGCACCCATTTCATCTACGGGGTCTATTGTTGTCCCAGCAATATTAGACACAATAGAACGCTCCTCCCTAAGCAGCGCGTTTAATAAGGAGCTTTTGCCAACATTTACGCGTCCGATAATGCCAATATTAATCGCTTCTTGCGATTGTGTAGCCTCCATATCGTGCGATTGTGTAGCCTCTGTTTCCTCTAGCAAATCCTCTAGGGATTGCACATTAGAATCACTCTCTAGCAAGCTTTGCAAGGCGGGAGTTTTTAATGCGCTAATAATTGCCTGCTCTAACTCTGCGATTCCGCGATTATGCGCAACGGAAATTGTAAAAATATGCTGCGCGCCAAATTCTACAAACTCCCACGCGCCCTGCTTTTCTCTATCGTTGTCTATTTTATTTATCACTAGAAAAATATTGGGGTTCTTGCGCTCTAGGGCGTAAAAAATCTCTTTATCCTTCTGTGCTGGTGGTGCTTTGCCATCTACAAGATAAAGGATTAAATCTGCGCTCTCACCCGCTCTTTGCGCGTGCTTAGAAACATCTTGAAATAACGCGTCTCTCTCATCTAATCCCCCTGTATCTAGCAGCAAAAATGGCGTATCTTGCAGCAAAATTCTTGCTTTTTTCACATCCCGTGTTGTCCCTGCAATCTCGGAAGTGATTGCAATGCGCTGCTTACAAAAACGATTAAATAGCGAGCTTTTACCGGCATTTGGACGCCCAATAATTGCGATACTTCCATACACTTTATCCATATATTTACCCTTTAAAAAAAAGCGGAATTTTACTGCATCAGATTTAAATCCTAATAAAATTCATAAAAGTTTAAACATATTATTTTAAGATTCCACTTTAACTTTTGCAAAAGGTAATGCGTGAAATCCAATCAACAAGCAATTATTGCAATGCTTCTTGCCTCTGTGCTATTTACAGCTATGGGAATGTTTGTCAAGGTGCTAACGCCCAATCTACCGGTGATTGAAGTCGCATTTGCTAGGAATTTTTTTAGTGCAATTTGGATTTTGGTCGCGCTTTTATGGATTCCACCCAAGACGCAAGTAGGCGGGAAGCCCTTTGTGCTATTTTTTCGCGGGTTTGCCGGTGGAAGCGCAATGTTAGCATATTTTTACAATATGTCTGTAATGCCACTGGGAACAGCTTACGCCTTTTCTTACACTTCGCCAATTTTCCTTGCACTCTTTACGATGATTTTTGCGCACGAACGCGTGTCGGCTAAGACTTGGATTGCGATTCTTATCGGTTTTAGCGGAATCTTACTTATTTCAAATCCTGATACTATGGATTTAACTTTTCTAGGATTCCTTATAGGCATATATAGCGGAATCGGAGCGGCATTAGCGTATTTATATGTCGCAAAACTTGCCGCATATTACGACCCACGCGTAATTATTTTATCCCTCGCAATCAATGGTTCCATCCTGCCTCTACTGACGCAATTTGTGCCGTATGATTCCTACCCATTAGCCCTCTTTGAACCCTTTGTAATGCCAAATTTCAAAGAATGGTTATTACTGCTTGGGCTCGGGCTTGTCTCCACATACGCGCAAGTATATTTAACCAAAGCTTACAGCATTGGGAATCCACCTGTGCTCGGGGCGATTTCTTATATCACAATTTTCCTAGCAACACTTGCAGGCATTATTCTTGGCGATCAAGTCCCACACGGGCTTGTTGTAGCAGGAATGCTACTCATTGCCTTTAGCGGAATCCTAGCGATTCTACATAAAAAACAAAAGTCCCCGCAATGACAAAATATAAGTAGTAGAATCTTTAATATGCAAGATGATGGATTTGCAAGTGTGGGCAAATTTGCTAACGCAAATGTGCGCTTCGCTATGCTCGCAATGACGGAAGGGTTACATTTTGTCATTGCGAGGAATGAGCAAAGCGAATGACGAAGCAATCTATAAACAAAGGAAGTCCTAGAAGTCCGCAATAGAATCTTTAAAGGTAAGATTAGGTTATGGATTGCTTCGCTATGCTCGCAATGACGGAAGTAGAGGCTTAAAAGTAGTTCAAAATTATGGATTGCCACGATTCCGCAAGCGGAATCTCGCAATGACGGAAGTAGAGGCTTAAAAGTAGTTCAAAATTATGGATTGCCACGATTCCGCAAGCGGAATCTCGCAATGACGGAAGGGGGGCAATGACGGAAGTGGTAGGCGCAATAATGGAGGTGGAGCGTGCTAGGGGTTGGGGGTTTAAGGGGGT
>JALEPE010000008.1 GCA_022766795.1 Helicobacter sp. | reverse complement strand
TTCCACCTTTGTGGAATCTACTTATAATTTTATAGATTCTCCAGTCTTTTAAGCAAACTCTTTTACTTCGCATTATACACTTCCGCATAAACTTAATAAGGCAATG
The DNA here is from genome assembly GCA_022766795.1 of Helicobacter sp. Classification (GTDB taxonomy): domain Bacteria; phylum Campylobacterota; class Campylobacteria; order Campylobacterales; family Helicobacteraceae; genus Helicobacter_D. Next base: position 15,335 of record JALEPE010000008.1, on the reverse strand, counting down.
GAATGAGGATTAGACAAATTATTTTAATGTTTTTTGTTGCAGTTTTTTATGGTGGTTGTTTTTATGAAAATGCGTGCGGAATCTCTAATTCCTATTGGGACGAAAAGGGATATTATTACGATGCACAGGGACAATACCACGAGACTTGCCCGGATAATCTTATCTATAAAGATGAGGTATTAAAACAGCAGCAGCAAGAAGAGATTTGGTAATAAGTTAAAAAGAACTTAGGGGGTAAGCAATGGAATCTGGATCGCAAAACTTAGAACTAAGTAGAATCCTACGCAATCGCGCCTTAGAGTTTAAGCACATTTTGCCTTTAAGAAAGAAATTAGAATCCTTAAATACGATTCCAAAATATGAATTAAAAGGGGTTAAAATAGCGTTTAAAGACGCAATTACCCTAGAGATTCCGCAGTTAAGCACGGAATCCTTTATGTTGATTTGCGATGTGGCAAAGGCATTGATTCCTTGGCGTAAAGGTCCCTTTATGATCAATGACTTAGAAATTGTCAGCGAATGGAATAGTGCAATAAAATACAATTTGCTTGAACCCCATTTGAATCTTGAAAACAAGCTTGTGGGCGACATTGGTTGCAATAATGGCTACTATATGTTTAGGGCATTGCAAAAGAATCCTAAGCATATCATTGGCTTTGATCCTATGCCATTGTGCTTTTTGCAGTATCAATTCTTGCAGTTTTTCTTGCAGGAGGAGCGTTTGAGCTTTGAGCTTTTGGGCATTGAGGAGCTAGAGAGTTTTCAAAACGCATTTGATGTATTGCTTTGCCTCGGCGTGCTATACCACCGCAAAAGTCCGCTTGAAGCAATTAAGCGCATTTATAATGGGCTCAAAAAAGGCGGTGAAGCGATTTTTGATAGCTTAATCATTGATGGAGATTCCCCTATTGCTTTATGCCCAAAAGATCGCTATGCGAAAATGCCAAATGTATATTTTATCCCAACATTGTGCGCTTTTGAAAGCTGGCTAGAGAGATGTGGCTTTAAAGAAATCGTGCATATTGCGACATTAAAAACCGCGTTTGAGGAACAGCATAAAACAGAATGGAGTAGCGGGGAATCACTAGAAGATTTTTTGGATTCTAGCGGAGAGAGAACTATTGAGGGCTACCCCGCGCCTAAACGCGCCTATCTAAAGGCAAGAAAAACTTAGGATTCCATTGGAATCTGGAATCCCATTAACGATTGCTGTCGCTGTGAAGCTGCTGATAAACCTCTGCGCTCTTAGCTTCAAACTTCTGACAATAGGCTTGTAATCGCTCTTGATTCTCTGTGAAGTTTCCAAGCTTGATAAACTCCAAGAACTCGCGGATACTCTCATCAAATTCAAAGATTTTTTGACAAATACTTTTGTCTATTAAGGAATCTTCGTGCATTTCGCATTGTGAAGTAATCTGTGGAATCTCATTGGTAATAACCGCAGAATAAGAGGTAAATTTTTTCAAAATGCAATCCAATTCAAGCAATGCAATGTGCGAAGTTTTGTTGGTATGCAAAATGGATTCTGCTAAGGAAGTGGCTTGTTTATCCATTACGCCAAAAGTTTCATTGAAAGAAACCACTAAATCATTGGAATCGCTAGCAACTTCATCAATTTCTTTGACATTATCTGAAATTTCATTCATCTCTTGATTAATCACCTGTGTAGTGGAGGAGATTTCTGCTGCAGTCTTTGCCGCGCGCTCGGCTAATTTTCTCACCTCATCGGCAACAACCGCAAAGCCTCTGCCGTGTTCCCCCGCACGCGCCGCTTCAATAGCAGCATTAAGAGCTAGGAGATTCGTTTGGTCTGTGATTTCTTTGATATGCAACACAAACGCATCAATTTCTTTAATGCGATTCGTAAAAATTTCAAACGATTGTGCAGTTTGTGTCATCATAGAGGAGAGATGTGCAAGATTGTCCATAATCCTATGCACACTCTGCATTCCATCGTGAGAGGATTGAGAAATGCCTTTGGTTTCTTGAGAGGTTTCATTCATTACCTTAATGACATTATTAAGGCTAGTTGAAATGGAATTTAAATCTTGTTTGAGGCTTAGCGCACTATTTTTGGCAATTTTATTCACAACCAATCCCTTTGCTCCTAACTTATCCGCCTCCACAATCGCACTAGAAGCTTTATTAATCAGTTGCCCTGCATAAGAAAAAGTCCCTTTCAAGCTTTGTGTATTCAACTTTCTTGCATAACGTTTCTCGCCTGCTGCGGTAATAACAGAACTTCCTCCCCTAACAAAAGCTTCCACTTGATCAGCCAAGTCATTAATCGTCCAAGATAAATTACCCAAATGCCCCTTATCCTGAATATTGGTTAATCTTGCCTCCAAATTTCCCTTAGAGAGTTGTGAAACGCATTGGGTAATCTCTTTAATATACACATCTCGCCTATTTCCCGCAATAAGCGTCAAGACGCAAGCAACAAGCCCTAAAGAAAAAATAAAAAATTCCAAAATGATATGAATATTCAAAAGCTCTATGACAAAGAGTAAAACAAAAATACCAATAAAACAATAATTAAATACTCTAGAATACCTATAAAGACGATATGAATTCTTCATAACTCACTCCTTTTTGTGCTAAAACTTGCTCCAATCTTTCTTGGCTTTTTTTGATTCCCTCTCTTTGCTCCACTTCTAATAATTCCTTATAGAGTGCCGAGATGCTTTCCTTTGCTGTCTCTGTCGGCTTTAAGCGGATAGAATGATAGCCCACAATCTCTCCTTTACCATTAAAAGACGGGGTTACAAAAGCCTTCACCCAATAAAACGAACCATCTTTAGAGAGATTCTTAACATAGGCTATAATTTCTTTGCCCTGCTTGATATAACTCCACAGAAGCTTAAAAATAACTTTTGGCATATCGGGGTGTCGGACGATATTATGGGGCTTACCCAAAAGCTCTTTTTCTGTATAGCCGGATAACTCTATAAAGATTCTATTGCCATAAAGAATCTTTCCTTTTAAATCTGTTTTGGAAACAATAATCTCATTTTCTGGAAATTGTCTCTCTTGTAAATTAGGCTTTGGTTTCATCTTTTATCCTTAAAACATTCCAATTTTACGAATGAAAACCACCCTTAAATATTTTAAGAATTATAAATAAATGATTCTCATTTAGAATTGAATGAATAGAACCATTCTATTACAGAAATGGTAAATGAATGGTAAATGAAATGTCAAGAAAATATTAAGATAACATCAAGTGAGGCTACATTGTAGAGCAGGTTCTGACGCAACACCAAACCAAGCAAAAGCGGTATCCAATGGCAATCAACACTCCGATTCCATTTGCTTGGATTCAAACTATCTTATTGCCCCAAAGATTATCCATTCATCTAGGTGTTAAGATTTATTACAATGCAAAATACTTCAAAGATTCTGCGTTGATGATACTAAAAAATTAAAATGGAGTTTGTCAAAAAGTGCAAGGGAGAGATTACTTTCTAATCTCTTTAATCCTTGCAGATTTTCCGCTTCTTGTGCGTAAATAGTAGAGTTTCGCGCGTCTAACACGACCGATTTTAAGCACCTTAATGCTATCAATGCTCACAGAATAAATAGGGAAGATTCTTTCAACCCCAACGCCATTTGCGCCGATTTTTCTAATCGTGAAAGTCTTACCTGTGCCTGTGCCACGCAATGCAATGCAAACACCCTCAAAATTTTGGATTCTTGTTTTATCACCTTCAGAGATTTTAATCCCAACTCTTAATGTGTCCCCTGCTTTAAATTGTGGAATCTCTTTTCCTGCAATCTGCGCATCTTCAAAATGCTGAATGTATTTATTTCTCATTTTTAAACCCTTGTTTGTAGCGCACATAGAGGTCTAATCTATGGAATCTAGTCTTTGCCTCTGCTGCTTTTAGTTTTAAGTCGCAGATTCTAGCGTGATTTCCCTTTGAATACTCTGAAGGGATTGCTAAATTTTTAAAAATATGCGGTTTTACAAAATTTGGTGCTTCCAAAAGTGCATTTTCATAACTCTCGCCCTTGAGGGATTCCGCATTGCCAAGCACTCCCTCCACTTGCCTTGAAATGCTATCACACAAACAGAGTGCCGCTAATTCTCCACCGGTTAGAATAAAATCCCCAACGCTAAAAACCTCGTCCGCATACAATTCAATCAAACGTTCATCAAAGCCCTCATATCTCCCACAAACAAGGGTAATGTGTGATTTTTTGCTTAGTCGCCTCGCGTCATTTTGGGTGAAAAGTTTTGCGCAAGGCGTTACAAAAATAATATGCGTTTTAGGATTCTGTGTGCGAATGGAATCTAGCGCACCGCTTAGAGCAAAAGGCTCTAGCACAAGCCCCGCACCGCCGCCTACTTGGTAATCATCAACCTTTTGGAATCTATTTGCGCTAAACGCGCGTGGATTGACGCAATCAAAGCGAAGTAAATCTGACTTTATCGCACGTTGCAAGATGGAATCGCTAAAGTAAGGCTCTATCAAATGCGGAAATAAAGTAACAAAAGAAAAGTGCATTAGCTATTTTCTAAAATTTCTTTGCAAAATTGCGTGTGAATTATTTTTAACTCCTCGCAACTGCTTTCTTTGGATTCTGCTTGGGAATGGATTGTGGAATCCGTTTTGGATTCCACTTCCAAAATATAACGCGCTGTGTAGGGAATCAAAAAGCTTTTAGGAAGATTCTGCGCCACGAGCGTGGAAGCAGTTTTAACAGACAAATAATCCTGCCCACAAAAACGTTCAATCTCACTTACAACACCTAACAACTTGCCATTTTCTACAATTTCACTCCCCACAATCTCAAACCAAAAAAATTCATTTTTACCTAGCTTACACTGCTCTTTGCTCTGCGCTTGTGTCGCATACAAAGTGAGATTTGTAATGCCTTTTGCTTCTTCTTTGGAGTTAATTTCTTTAAACTTCGCAGTGGATTTTTGCGGGGAGTAGCTCTCTAGCGTCAAATCCCCAAAATGTGAATGATAAGTGTTTCCGCATTTTAGAGATTCTGGAAAGTCGCTTAAAAGATGCAAAATCACATCTCCTTTGAAGCCAAGCGAACGTCCGATTTTTGCGACACTTACCCAATCTTTTGGCGTTGATTTGTGTAGCATTATTGCGGTTTTACAATGATACGATAGGAATTGCCGTCTTTTGCCTTAATGCCTGAAACAAAGGTTTTAATTGCGCCAATCATTTTGCCGTCTTTGCCAATCAAGCGTCCCGCATCTTGCAAAGAGGATAGAATCTCAATTTCATAAAAATTTGTATCAACCTTTGTTTTAATCACGCGGATTTTATCCGGCTCGGCAACGATTTTTTTTACATAAGCTTCTATAAAATTCTCTACCATAGACGTTTATTTTGTAATTGCTTGGACGCGCTCACTCATTTTTGCGCCTACGCCAACCCAATACTTTAATCTCTCTGCATCGTATTTCACAACGGAAGGCTCTGTGAGAGGATTATAATATCCAATGGATTCAATCCAGCCTCCATCGCGTCTTTTTCTGCTATCAGTTACAACGATTCTATAAAATGGCTTTTTCTTGCGTCCCATTTTTGTTAAGCGGATAACGGTTGCCAAAATATACTCCTTAAAAAATTAAATCTTTGAAATTACAGATAAATCTGTATAAAGGTGGAATTTTACTTAAAAGCAAGTAATGTTTTCCTTAAAGCACTACGCATTCTTGCAAGGACGAATCTCACCGCGTCATTGCAAGGACTTATCCGAAGCGTGCAAATACGAAGCATTTTCACCCGCTTTAGCGCAAATCCATAATCTTATCAATCCAAAAAGATTAATCTGCTGTAAATTCTGTCCCAATTCCTGCGCTTGTAAAAAGCTCCAAAAGTAAAGAATGCGGAATCCGCCCATCAATAATATGCGCCTTTTCCACGCCATTTTTGACGCATTCCAAACACGCTTCCACCTTTGGAATCATTCCTCCACTAATCGTGCCATCTCGGTAGAGATTTTCGGTTTGTGCGATGTTTAGGGATTCTATAATTTCTCCATTTTTATCCAATACACCTTGTGTATCCGTCAAGAATATTGCGCGTTTTGCCTCTGTTGCAATAGCAATGGCACTTGCGGCGGAATCCGCATTGATATTAAATCCCGGGTGTCCCGCCTCCTCACCACAAGCAATAGGCGCAATCACAGGAACTAGATTTTGTTCTAAAAGATTATTGATAACCGCCCCATTGGTTTCTGTAATTTCCCCTGTGTAGCCATATTTGCCATTGTCTTTTGGAATCGCTTGAAAGAGTGAAGCGTCTTTACCGCTTAAGCCAAGCGCATTGACGCCGTGAAAATTCAAAAATGCGGTGATTTCTTTATTAATCTCACCGCTTAGCACCATTTCTACAATCTTTAGCGCGTCAATGCTTGTAACGCGCAATCCATCGACAAACTCGCTGTGAATCTTGAGTGAATCCAAAAGCTCATTAATACGCTTCCCGCCACCATGCACGATAATTGGCTTGATTCCAAGCATATAAAGCATTACAATGTCAATTGCAAATTGCTCTTTTAGGTTTGGATTGATTTGCGCCGCACCGCCGTATTTAATCACGATTTTAGAGCCACGAAAAAAGCGAATGTAGGGGAGAGAATCTAAAAGAATGGAAACAATTTTGGAATGATTACGCATTTTGCCTCTTTTATAGTAAAATAATGCGAAATTATAACTAAAAGGATTGCAAATGCAAGAAAAAATTGTGTTTTTAGACGGACTAAGTTTAGGAGAACATAATTTGCAAGAAAAACTACTTCAAAAACTTCCCAATGCAGATTACACAGAATATCCTACAACTGCGCCAGAGCAAACACTAGAGAGGACAAAAGGTGCTACGATTGTGCTTAGCAATAAGGTGGTGTTGAATCGTGCGATTTTAGCGGAGTTGAAGGATTCTTTGAAGCTTGTGTGCATTACTGCTACGGGAATGAATAATGTGGATTTGGAAGCGGCAAAAGAATATGGAATCGCAGTCAAAAATGTGGCGGGATATTCCACAAAAAGTGTCGCGCAACACACCTTAATGATGGCTTTAGCGTTAAGTGCGAAGTTGCCCCTTTATGACTTTTTTTGCAAAAGTGGCTATTATGCCTCTAGCGCACTCTTTACGAATCTTGCTAAACCGCTAGAGTTGCTTTATGGCAAGAAATGGGGAATCATAGGGCTAGGGAGCATAGGCAAAGAAGTCGCAAAACTTGCAACTGCCTTTGGTGCTGAAGTTTGCTACTATTCTACAAGCGGCAAAAACCTTGAAGCAGCCTATCCACATAAAGATTTAAAAACACTTCTGCAAGAATGCTTTGTAATTTCTATCCACGCACCGCTAAATGATCAAACAAAGAATCTGCTTAATCAAAGCAATTTACCCTTTATCAAAAATGGTGCGATTCTTATCAATGTTGGGCGCGGTGGAATCGTCAATGAGGAGGATTTGGCGAGGGAGTTAAAAAGGCGCGAAATTTATGCAGGATTTGATGTTTTTACACAAGAACCTATACCGCAAAACCACCCGTTTTTGGATAAAGAAATCGCAAATCAGCTCCTTTTAACGCCGCATAATGCGTGGGGTTATGAGGAAAGTAAGCGGGTGTTAATAGACGGGGTAATCCATAATATTACGCAATTTATTCAACAAATGATGTAATGAGATTCTTTCCTGTAGGGTTGAGTTTAGTGATATTTATTTAGAGGGCTTTTGCGGGCTTACAGCAGATTATCCCCTTTGACTTAAGAACAGCCCAAGAAGCGCAAGGATTCCGCCGATAATAATATACACACTTAGTGCCTCGCCCAAGCTCACACACGCAGCTATCACACCAATGACAGGCACACTATAAATATATGCGCTTGCTTTGAGAGAGCCGAGTAGTTTTAAGGAGGCATTCCACGATAAATAGCACAGCCCAGAGGCGATAAGCCCAAGAAAAAGTAGGTTAGTAAGATTGCTCACTTTAAGATAACGCGCGGAATCTTGTAATGTGTGAAAATCCCCCTGCAAAATACCTGATTGATACAAGGTAAAAGGCAGAGTGAAAAGCAGCCCATAAAAAAAGATTCTTTTGAGAATCACAAGATGTGAAATCCCCTTAAAACGCGCAAAAATCATCTCTAAGACAAGTGTATAAACAGACCAAATGATACCCGCTAAGATACAAAGCAAATCACCAATAGGATAGATTTGCAAATTCAATTCACCCTGAAATATCACTAAAAAAATCCCTACAAATGACACAAAAAAGCCTATAATAAAGAATCTACTTAGTTTTTTACCATAGACAAATGCAAAGAGCAGTCCTGTGAAAAAGGGATTGATAGCCACAAGCAATGAGGCATTTGAAGCGGTTGTATAGAGCAAAGCGACATTTTCGGCGAGAAAATACAAGCAACCCCCGCTAAGCCCTGCAAGAGCAAAGAGAATCTCATTAGAAAGGCTTGTTAAGGCAATGCGTTGTGTGTGTAATTTGACGCACAAGAGGCTTAAGAACGCATAGGCAATAAAAAAGCGGATAAAGAGAATCTCCGTAGGGGCAAAGTCGGGCAATAAAAGCTTCGTGGAGCTAAAGGTAACACCCCAAACAAGGATTGTAAAAATAGCAAGCAAATGCCCTTTTGCAGGATTAGAAAGCATTGTGTTTCTCTTTTGTTTTTTAATTTTCAAACCCCGCATTTTATCAAAAATCGCAAGAGGGGTTTGATGCATTGGATCAAATACTATTGCTACTTTTGATAAAATAGTGGATTGGAGGGTGTATGGGTAAGTTTAACCAATGCACCCCATTAAGCAAAATCGTGGTGCTATCTACCATTTTAAATTAAGTCTTGTTCCAAAATTAATTTAAACGAGGATTGAAAAGCCTTTTTATTGCATCAAGAAAGTAAAGAGGCGACAATCTTTGGCCTTGATTGCGCCTCCATTGTGCAGAATCTGTTTTTTGCGGATTGATTCAATTTGGTTCAAGGTGCAAATTTTATTCCTTTAAACTACTCATATCAATCACATAGCGGAATTTTGCCTTGCCACTCGTAAGATTCTCATAAGCCTCATTGATTTGCTCCACAGAGATGACTTCTGTTTCGGGATAAATTTTGTGTTTGAGTGAAAAATCAAGCATTTCTTGCGTTTCTTTCATTCCGCCAATCAAAGAACCATAGACTTTTTTGCCTGCCGCAAAGACAAGCCGTGTTACATTAACGCTAAGATTCTCATTTGCTGGTGGCAAACCTACAATCGCCATTTCTCCGCCAAATTTGAGCAATTCCACATAGGCATTCACATCATACGCGGTTGGAATCGTGGAGAGGATAAAATCAAATTTCTCCTTTACGCCCTTTGTATCGGTATAGAGTGCCTTTGCCCCTAGCTCTAGTGCCTCTTTTTCTTTGTTGCGATTCCGCGCAAAGACGCTCACTTCCGCACCCATTTTGATTGCGTATTTTAATGCCATCACGCCTAGCCCACCAAATCCAGCCACCGCGACTTTATCTCCTGCTTTGACATTGCTAAATTTAATCGGTGAATAGGTGGTGATTCCCGCACAAAGCAAAGGAGCGACTTTTTCAAGCGGTGCATCTTGTGGGACATTGACTGCAAATTTCTCACTCACCACGATATTGTTGGAGTATCCGCCATAAGTGGGTTCATTATTGTGGAAACAATCGTGGCAATCATAGGTAAAGACGCATTTGCCATTTTCACAAAATTGCTCTTGACTTCTTTTACACGCCTCACATTCGCCACAAGAATTTACCATACAGCCTACCCCTGCATAATCGCCCACTTTGAATTTGCTCACCTTGCTCCCTACTGCAACCACGCGTCCAGCAATTTCGTGTCCGGGCACCATTGGGAAAATGCCTTTGTGCCATTCCTCCCGCGCGCTATGAATATCGCTATGGCAGATTCCAGCAAATAGAATCTCAATCAAAATATCATTTTCTCCAAGTGCGTGACGCGAAAAAGAAAAGGGCTTAAAGGTATCGCTTTTATGCGCTACTGCGTAACCTTTTGCGGTGATTCTCTCTCCCGCGTTTGCTTGTGTTAAATTCTCTTTTAATAGCATCAATTACTCCTTTTAAATATATTTTTGAATCTAAAAGATTCTATGAATGCAATTATAAAACCTGATACCCAGTATTTGTCAAGAGAAAAGATGAAATTCTTATTGCTTTTGTAGAATAGTTAAAGAACGCAAAAGGATTGGAGATAATCTATTTGTCATTGCGTCTCCCACCTCGTCATTGCGAGGCGTTAGCCGAAGCAATCCATACTCTTGCATACTTAAAAGATTTCATCTTGTCCTTGCGAGATTCCGTAAGTAATCGTGGCAATTCATAATTAAACGCATTTGAGAGATTCCATTGCAAATACTTCGGTGGGATTCTATGTTATGGATTGCCACGAAAACCTGTGATTTTCTCGCAATGACACAATGCTAGGCTCTTGATTTGCAAGATTATGGATTGCTTTGCTTGCAATGACAAGGTGGCTGACTTTCTATCACTGCAAGAAATCCCTAGTTTTCGTGGTAATTTAAATATGGCAAAACAAGCTTTTACAATGGAATCTTGCTTTTTAAGATTCTATATTTTTTCCATATTTTTGTTGTATCCACTCACTAAAACGCGCAAGATACATATAAAATAAAGGCACAAGAAGACTGCCAAAAAAGTCGCGGCAAGTATTCCGCCAAGCACACCTGTGGCGATAGAATGTCGGCTTAAAGCTCCTGCCCCGCTACTTAATGCAAGAGGCAAGACGCCTATGCTAAAGGCTAATGAAGTCATTACAATAGGACGGAATCGGAGTTTTGCTGCACCAATAGCGGATTCCACAATACTTTTATTTTCTTGCCCCCTTAAATGTGTGGCAAATTCTAAGATAAGAATAGCATTCTTTGCTGCAAGGGCGATTAAGACAAGTAACCCAACTTGAAAATAAATATCATTTTCTAAACCTCTTAAAAAGATTGCTAAAATTGCCCCAAAAAGCGCAAAGGGAACGGCACTAAGGACAGATAGCGGTATAAGCCAACGCTCATATTGCGCAACAAGAATCAAGAAAACAAATATTAGCCCAAAAACAAAGGCTGTTGCTCCACTGCTTTGACTGACTTTTTCTTGATAGGTTGAGCCTGAATAGGCAATGTCGTAACCCTGAGGTAGAATCTTTTGAGCAATTTCTTCTACTATGGCGATTGTATCTCCGCTAGAATAACCTTCATTTGGATAGCCAACGATTTGTGCCGCAGGAAAGAGATTGAAGCGATTGACGATTTCTGCACCTATGGTATAATGGAATTTTATAAGAGAACTTAAAGGCACAAAGTTTCCATTTCTTGATTTCACAAAAACAGAATTTAAGTTTTCTGGAGTTTTTCTAAAGTCTTGTTCGGATTGCACAATCACTCTAAAGGTGCGATTAAAAAGCTCAAAATTATTAATATAATAATTCCCAAAAGTTACCTGCATTGTCCTAAAAACTTCGTTAATATTGACATTAAGAGCAGACACGCCTTTTCCCTGTCTAACTCTATGGCAACTTGCGGAGTATTGACAGATAAATTTGTAAAGATATGACGAATCTCTTTGCGCTTGAGGGCTTCTTGCACCATTAAATCGGCATATTTTTTAAGGTCTTCTAGGCTTCCACCCTCTTTACTCTGAATATAAATATTTACACCACTAGCATCTAAACCGATAATTGTTGGCGAAGGAGTTGCGATAAAACGCGCATTAGGATAATTCTGTAATCTTTGGGTAATCTCGCGTATAAAAGCCTTGTCGCTTTGGGAGGATTCTTTGCGCTCACTCCAATCAATTAGGCGATAAATCCTGTTCCACCGCTACTTTTAAGCCCTTGAGATAATTGGCTATATCCCGCAATCGTTGTCATTTCTGCAATGAGGGGGTTTTGCTCTAAAATGGCAATCAAATCCTTTTGCACTTGCGTTGTGCGAGAAAGGGAAGCTCCTTCAGGCAAAAGAGTGTTGATATTGACGATTCCCATATCTTCTGATGGCACAAGTGAGCGGGAAACTCTGCTAAATAAATCGTAAGTAACTACAAGCATTCCCACCCAAAGCAACATAAACAATAACCCTCTCTTTAGCACTCTTGCAGTCTGTGAAGAGAATTTTAAAGTAAATTTTTCAAAGAGTGCGTCAAATTTAGCAATAAGGGCGGGTTTCTTTTCTTGTTTTTTAAGATACATTGCACAAAGACTAGGCGTGAGTGTGAGTGCGACACAGCCAGAAATTACGATGGTGATTGCAAATTGACGATAAATTTCTCCGCTAAATCCTCCCATAAACGCCACAGGAATGAAGACTGCACTCAAAACAAGCACAATAGCAATCACGGGAGTTGTGATTTCTTGCATAGATTTTATTGTGGCATCTTTCGCGCTTAAATGCTCTTGATGCATAATGCGTTCTACATTCTCAATGACAATGATTACGTCATCTACCACGATTCCAATCGCCAAAATCAACCCAAAAAGCGTTAAAAGATTGATTGTAAAGCCAAAGAGATAAAGCCCAATAAATGTCCCAATTAACGAAACAGGAATCGCAATGCAAGGAATAATCGTTGCTCTAAAACTACCCAAGAAAAGATAGATAATTAAAACAACTAGAATAGTGGCTTCCACAAAAGTTTTCATTACTTCCTTCATAGATTCCACAATAAATTCTGTCGGGCGAAAAGGATTAGAATATTTCATTCCTTCAGGAAACTTCAATGCTAGTCTTTCCATTGTCTTTTGCACATTGTCAGCAACATTAAGAATGTTTGCGCCGGGTTGTAGAGTGATTCTAATGGGAATGGAGGGGGTATTGTTATAAAAGTAAGAGGTGAGATATTCTTGCGCTCCAAGCTCAACTCTTGCAACATCTTTTAATCTAAGTGCAGAGCCATCGGGGTTTGCTTTAATAATGATATTTTCAAACTCTTGTGGGCTAGAGAATCAACCTTTAGCGGTAATTGTATAGGCAAAGTCCGCTTGCATTATGGGTTCTACACCAAGTTTTCTGGGTGCAAACTGTGAGTTTTGCTCTTGGACTTTGTCAATAATGTCTAAGAGTGTTAAATCCAAAGAGGCTAATTTATCAGGCAAAAGCCAAATTCGCATTGCATAATCCGAGCGTCCCCACAAATCCACATCGCCAATTCCAGAGATTCGCTTTAATTCATCAATCACATTGAGAATTGCATAATTTGCCAAATAAAGTTGCGTGTGTTGCGGATTATCCGAATAGATATGATACATTCCCACCACTGCAGTGGAGCGTTTGCGTACGGTAACGCCTAGCCGCTGCACTTCGGTAGGAAGCTGATTTAACACGGCTTGCACACGATTATTCACATTAACAACCGCCATATCCGGATTTGCCTCATTGTTAAAAAAATACTAAGATTCATTGTGCCACTAGAAGTCGTAGAGATTTGGATATAAATCATATCTTCTACTCCATTAATGCTATTTTCTAAAATACTTGCAACATTTGTAGAAATTGTCTCTGCACTAGCTCCGGGATAATTTGCACTCATAACCACTTGAGTGGGGACAAGCTTTGGATATTGTTCTATGGGGAGATTAAAAGCACAAATAAGCCCAGCAATTACGATAATGTAGAAATTACAGTAGAAAAAGCCGGACGATGAATAAAAAACTTTGAAAACATTAATCTAATCCTATCCTCTTAAACAAAAGCTGTAATTATATCTCATAAGTGTAAAGGCTTCGTGAAGCGCACTTATTTTATTTTTGCATAACTCTTGCCTAAAAACACTCCAAGCAACCCCCAAACAAAAGAAATCGCAGCACCACTTAGCAACACACACACAAGATTTCATAGCAGAAGCTAAAAATAAATTTAGCCAACAAGGGACATTATAAACTCTATTGACACATTATGCGGATAAAAATATTGTCTTTAAATTTTTTGTTTCGTACGGTTAAGTTAGAAATCAACTAAAGTTAAGCTTCAAATTCCAAACAGCAAAGAAAGATTTACTTGCAAAATTGTGGGCTTAGGAACACTTAAAACCTTTAAAACGCCTTGCGATTCTTTGAATGTGGGGATTATAAACAAGCCACAGAGAATATGCGCAAAAGTAAATGAGTTTGCTTCAAGCGAAAAGACACAGGATTAAAATCTGTGTTATGGTGGAAAGCGGACAGCTTTAGAATCCTAGATAAACACTAGGGTGCATTGGGACAAAATTGTGAAACTTTAAACTAAAGTTAGAAACTTTAGAAAAAAGTAGCTTGAACTCGTTGCGCAATGATAAAACTTGAAGCTAAAGACCAGAAAACAAGAATCAAAAAATAAGGAACGCTTGGTTTTAAGGTTAAAGCTTCACTTACAAGGACGCAACTAAACATTAAGTCCTTGAAGCAAAGCGAAATAAAAGCAATCCAAATCTTAATTCCCTTTACCCTCTTTTGTCTTTGGGGATTCTTTTGTAGGTAAAGATTCTTCTACAATAAATTCTCCTTTGAGCTTCTCTAAAGTCTTCTTTCCAAAGCCTTTCACATTTCCTAATTCATTGACGGATTGAAAGGGTTTATTGGAGCGATACTCTATGATTGCTTGTGCCTTCGCCTCTCCGATTCCTTTTACACTCATTAATTCCTCTTTACTTGCAGTATTTAGATTGACTGCTCCAAAGAGCCAAGAAACCATTAAAAATCCTAGAATTAAAAATCTCATTTTTTCTCCCTAATATAAAGATTTTTCATTGTATCTAATTCAAAAAGAAATCCCATCGTTTCATTTTAAAAAAGAGAAAATTTTTCATACAAGTTACTAGATGAAACATTTTAGTCAATGGGATCTAGCAACCTGTAATTGAAGGTTTTATGGTTGGCTTTACAAAGAAATCCTTAGGGAAAGTTTTTTAGACTGCCTTACCAATCTCACAAGAATCCATTAAAGCTGTGCTACTACTTTTCCTTATCTTATGCCCTAGAATCTCTACCCTAGCAAGAAGAGTTTGTAATTCGTATATGCTGCACAAATCCATTATCCAAAGTCTTATTTTATAAGTCTCCATTTTAAAATGTCCCTAAAAAATCGGTATGTATCCCTAAAAATAGTGATTTTAAGCTTATAAAAAATTGTTAAAAAACCCAAATTTTATTTTTTGCTTGATTTTAGCCTTAAAAAACACTTAGATTTTATCTAAGAATGGGCGAATTTTATGCTTTTTTTAAAAATATGTCAAGTCAAAACAATAAATTTTAAAACCTTTGTAAATCCCTACATATCGCATTAAGATTGATTTATTCAACGCGAAAAAATTTGGATTCTTTGAAAAT
>JALEPE010000007.1 GCA_022766795.1 Helicobacter sp. | reverse complement strand
ATTTTCAAAGAATCCAAATTTTTTCGCGTTGAATAAATCAATCTTAATGCGATATGTAGGGATTTACAAAGGTTTTAAAATTTATTGTTTTGACTTGACATATTTTTAAAAAAAGCATAAAATTCGCCCATTCTTAGATAAGTTCTAAGTGTTTTTTAAGGCTAAAATCAAGCAAAAAATAAAATTTGGGTTTTTTAACAATTTTTGATAAGCTTAAAATTCCTATTTTTAGGGCTACATACCGATTTTTTAGGGACATTTTTTATTGGAATCTTAAAAAATATCAGAATATATTTACCCTAAAAGCAACTCCTTAAATTCAATCATACACAAACACTCCGCTATAACCCGTCGTTGCAACAGCCTCTAGGAGTTTTTCTTTTGAAATATCGTCCCTGCATTCTACTTTTGCAATTTTATCTTTCAAGGAGGCTTTTGCGTTCGTAACTCCCTCCACTTTTAAGAGTGCTTTTCTCACCATTGCCGTGCAAAGAGGGCAGTGCATACCCTCCACATAAATTTTATATTCTCCTCCAAACACCAATCCGCCGCACAATAACAATAAAAATAAAGCTTTATTCATAAACCCAACCTAAAATCTCTGGATAAAACAAAATGCAAAGCAAAACCAACAGCCAAAGAAAGCCACTTATGCCTTTTTTTCTTTTGCAAGTTTTTGCACAATCGCATTTTAAGATTCCAAAATACAAATACAAGGCAAAACATAAGCAAGACAACACGCTAAAAATCAAGCGATAAGGAGCAAGAAATTCCACGCTCACAATTCCAAACGAGAATCCAAAAAGCAGAAAAAGGAGTGCAGGCAAACAACAAATACTTGCCACCACCCCCACACAAAGTGAAAGAATTAAGCTCAATTTAGCTTTCATTATTTTTCAACAGAGTGATAAGAATAAGAAAAACCTTTTGCGTCATAATAGTCTAGCACATTTTCCTCCACCTCACCATAAGGATAACCAAAGTTATTTAGCGGTGTTTCCGCAGGTGTAGGCGTTAGGATAAAGTCTCTTGCGGTGTTGTAGCCCAACCAGCACATTTCCCAACTTCCAAAGAGATAATCGCGCAAATTTTGAATCTTAGGACTATCGTTTTCTAGCTTTTCGCTCAATTTGACTTTTGCAACATCGCCCGGGTCGCAAGGAATCCAGCCATAACCTCGCACATAAAATTCCGCGCGGCAGTGTTGCCCACCAGTGATATTTGCAACTTTATCTTTCGCACTTCCCATTGCATTAGAAAATCTTGATTGCCCAAGCCGAATCCCGAAAATCTCCCTTGCAGGAATCCCAACGCTTCTACAAAGTGCGACAAAAACCGAGCTAATATCTGTGCATTTGCCATACAACTTTTTAGATTCTAAAATCGCTTTTGCGTCGCCTATGCCACAACCCAAAATACTTTCATCGCGTTGCATATTTGTCGCAACCCATTCAAAAATAGCTTTTGCTTGTTGGCAATCATTTGCATTTTGCACTTTGGCATTTTTCAAGATTTCTTTTGCTGTTGATTTGACGATTCCATCGGTTTGGATATGTTCGGTTGCTGCCAAATAAGGCTTAACCTCTTGTGGAATCTTAGCGTTTTTGTTAAATTTTGCCTGCACTTCTTTAAAATCTGTCGTGCGCTCATAAGTCGTAATATCAAACTTGATTTCCAAATTTGGACTTTTGACTTTGTCAAATTCCGCAAAAAGTGTTGGAATCTGTGTGTTGCTAATATATGCGTTGGTGTAATTCCCGCTCAACGCAAGATTGCTAGTCAAAAACTGATAAGGTGTGGATTGTGGAAGTGGAATCCAAAGCTTACATTTTCCAGATTCTAAAATATTATGCTTGAAAGTTACAGAAAATTCTCTTTTTTTCTGATGTGTTTGACTTTGCTTGGTGTTTTGGGGTTTGTTTTCTGCAAGAAGCGGTAAGCAGCCCAAAGCACCTATCCCTGCCAACTTAAAAAGAGTGCGTCTTTTCATTATTTATTCCTTTTGTTTTTGCGTTTGAGGTTTTATTGTATCAAGTTGGATCTTAAGAATCAATCAAAACTTGATGCCATTTTCAAAACATTATAAAAAAATAAAAAAACCTATTTACGCGTTAATTTTTACATTAATGTATTTATGGCAAATCCAATGAATCCTTTTAGCCTTTAAATATGCGCGTCTAGGAGCAGGATACCCCTCAATCGTCTGCTCCCCACTAGGGGTTAAAAAATCCTCTAAGGATTCTCCACTACTCCATTTTGTCTTGCGTTGCTCCTCTAGTGTAGTCTTTAGCGTTGCAATATGCGTAATTTCTCTAAATCCACATTTTTCCAACCAACCCTTAAAAGTGCAAAGCGTGGGGACAAAATAGACATTTGACATTTTCGCATAACTTCCTTTGGGGCAAAGCGCAATCTCTTGCTCCCCCTCAAGAATCAAGCTATCAAAAACTGCTTCGCCACCACTTTTTAAAGCATTATAGACAAGCTTAATCGCTTCTAATGGGCTTTTGCGATGATACAATACCCCAAGACAAAGTAGCACATCAAAATTTTTCTCAAAATAAAGCAATTCCTCTATGCCAAGCATTTCAAAGCTTAAGCGATTTTCAAGGGCAAAAAATTGCAAAAATTGGTATTGCAAAAAGCATAGGGGCATAGGGTCAAACCCTACTATTTTAGCAGGATTCTGCGC
>JALEPE010000113.1 GCA_022766795.1 Helicobacter sp. | reverse complement strand
AGAATCTCTCTTTGAATTGTTAAGATTTTCTTCACACTTTTTTATTATCATTTTGAATCTTATTTCTTGATTTAAGGGAGACAAAATGAGAAAGAAAAGAGTTTTTAAAAGTCTAGCTTTGAGTGCTTGTGGAATCTTGTTACTTGGAAATGTAGGCTTTGCAGGTGGATTTAATCCCCAAATGCAAGCTTATATTGAGGAGTTAAAGAGTGAAGCAAAGGCGGAGAATCCAAACTTCCAAGACTTTGATGCCAAAAGAGGCGAAGTGATTTTTAGCACAAAAAACAAGGGCAAAAACGACACCTTGCTATCCTGCCAAAGCTGCCATAATGTGGATTTAAAAACCCCCGCAACCAATGTTTTCACCAACAAAACACTAGAGCCTTTAGCCCCAAGCGTGAATCCTGCGCGTTTAAGTGATGTTAAGGAAGTCAAGAAATGGCTTAAGCGCAATTTTAAAGATGTCTTTTTGCGTGAGGGAAGCGCACAGGAAAAGGGCGATGTGCTTTATTATTTAATTTTACAATAATCCAAGTTTAAGGAAAAAGAATGAAAAGAATGTTAAAGGTTTCTAGTGTGCTTTTGCTTTGTGCAGTTTTTGGAATCCAAGCTTATGCGGGAGGGCGCAAAGGTCCAGAGGTAAAAGCGGTGGATAATGCGCTTTACAAAAAGGAGTGCGCGAGTTGCCATTTTGGCTATCAACCCGGTTTGCTCCCTAGTGCATCTTGGCAATGGGTAATGGATAACTTAGCACAACATTATGGCACAGACGCGAGTTTAGAAAGCAAAGAGGACATTGTGCAAATTACGCAATATTTGCTAGACAATGCGAGCGAAAAAGCAATGCAATACCGCCGCAGCGCAAAATTAACAAAGTCAATGCAGCCGGGAGTTTTATACACCTCTATTTCACAGATTCCCTACCATCAGAAAAAGCATAGGAAATTAAAAGAATGGATGGTGCAACAAAAAGAAGTGGGAAGCATTGCGCGTTGTGCTGCTTGTCATACAAAAGCAGACTACGGCATTTATAGTGGAGATACGATAAATATCCCAAATTATGGAATCTGGCGTGATTAAAAGCTATATTTGGACTGCTGTCAATCGTTTTTTACATTATTTTTTGATTCTCACTTTCGCGCTCTCCTGCCTAAGCGCAGATATGGACGCACTCTTTATCGTGCATATTATTTGTGGGGTTTTGTTTGGCGCAGGGGTAATATTGCGCGTCATTTGGGGGTTTATCGGCACGAAATATTCACGCTTTTGGGACTTTAACTATCGTGGAATCCTAGAGTATCTAACTTCTATTTTAGGAGAGAAAAGGCATTATGTCGGACACAATCCTGCTTCAAGCGTAGCGATTGTCCTTATTTTTGTTTTAGGATTCTTGGTTGTTTTGAGCGGACTTTTACAATATGGCGCAGAACAAAATAGTGGAATCTTTGCTCCATTATTTTTCACATATAGCCACTTTTATATGGGTGATGATTTGCACGAATTTTTTGCAAATTGCTTGTTGTTTATCGTAATGATTCATATTTGCGGAAGCTTAATAGACAAGTTTTGGAACAAAGGCGATGCAATCCATTCTATGATAAATGGCTATAAACGGACACAAAAAGACGAAAGCGTCTCTTTGAATTTCATACAAAAGGTGATTTTTAGCTTTTTTCTCCTCTTTTTATTTGCATTGTTTCTTTATTTGCTTTATCCCAAAAACATACTTTTGCGCCCCTCTGCACAGGATTTTTTCACGCAAGATTCCAACAAAATAGCCTTTGAAGAGTATAAGCAAGAATGCGGGAGTTGCCATATTGCCTATGCTCCCTTTTTGCTACCAAAGTCTGCTTGGGATTCTATGATGAGTGATTTAGAAAATCATTTTGGCGATGACGCGAGTTTGGAGGAGGAAACACACGCAAGGATTGCTGTATTTTTAGAAAAATACGCAAACGATGTGTTGGATACAAAATTTACACAACAAAAGGAATCCAAAGAAATTGCGATAAGCCAAACTCCTTATTGGGAGGTTGCACACCGCAAACTCAATCCAAAAATTTTTAAAACAGAGGCAATCAAAAGCAAGGCAAACTGCCAAACTTGCCACAAAGACGCAGAATCTGGAATCTTTGCCAAAAATGCGGTGGATTACAAAAAATTAAGAAATCTCCAAGAGAGTCTATAAGCTGGAATTGGTATGCCACTTTTTGAATTTTAAAAGTGGCAGTAAGTATTTTTTAAAATAAAATTGATTAAAATTTCCCTTTTATTTGGTCGCGTAGCTCAGTTGGTAGAGCACTACCTTGACATGGTAGTGGTCGCTGGTTCAAGTCCAGTCGTGGCCACCATTTTATAACCAACTCCCTAGAATAATCATCTTTTGCTATAAAAACTTCTCATCAATCGTTCTAAGTTTTTAATATTTACCATTGCAAGCAGACAAGCGACTGCAAATATTATATGGCATTTAAGAGGGTGAATCTAGCCTTAAAAGGCAAAGATTCTAAGTTTTTAGTTACGCCTCCCACTTAAACGAAGCATTCATCGCATTCAAAGAACCAAAGAATAAACTAGAATTGTCTAGCTGTCTGCCTACCCACTGCGCATTGTATTGCTCGTAAGTTGCGGTGATAGTTAGATTATTTTGGTTTTTAATCCAATCTGCAAGGGCGGGAGGGGTTTGCTCATTTTTAGGAATCCCCACAAACATTTCAAGGCTAGATTGTAGGGCATTTTTAAGACTCTCAAAGATTTCTGCCATAGAATTAAGCTGTGATTCTTTGTTGCTTGTCAAAGCATTATTTTGCGGATTTTGTAGGGCTTTAGAAATAGAATCGTCCTTGCTTTCAAACAAGAATAGCATATCGTTAAGGCTATTTTGCAATTCCTCGCCAAAGTCGCTAAAATCTCCATCAAAGTCAATTTCAAAAGTTTGCCCTTCAAAAAGCTTTTTCAAATCCTCCGTGAGGGATTCTAGTCCGCCTGTGATTTGGTTTGTGAAGTTTTCTCCGAGTGCTAGTTTGCTTTGTGTTGTGATTTGATTGCCGTTTTTGTCTGTTAATGCGGTATTGAAATTCGCCACAAATCCCGCAGAATACGATAAACTATGGGAATACTGCCCACTTGCACTATCATAACTTAGCGAGTAGGTAATACTCTCATAAGCGACAAAAGAACCACTTACCATTTCGCCCATTGTGCCTTTGGGTTTGTCTTGGGATTCCACCTTGTCCATTCCCATTTCCTCTCTTGTTTTTTGGACAATGTCGTTTGCGCTATTTGCCTTATTTGCGATATTTTCAAAGACTTGGGAGAGATTAGATTGGTTTGCCATTCTTTGTGTGCTAAAGCTTGTTAAAGCCTGCATAAGCTTACTTGCAATGCTAGATTGTAGCGATTCTATTGGGTTCATTGCGGTAGAATCGCGATTGCTTTTATCCGTAGAGGCGACTTTATCCCTGTTTTCTGCCTTTTCATCAGTTTTTTGCCTTTCCTCGTGTTTGATTTGAGGCTTGAGGTTGTTCAACGCATTCGTGCCAAAAAGATTGTTAAAAAGATTATTTTGAAAAGAAACTGCCATCTTAATTCCTCCTTTTGAAATTTGCTATGCAATAATATCGTAAAAAATGGGTAAAATTTGATAATTGTTGTAAATTACTGATTCCACCAAATTTTATTAAATGTCCTAAATCCTGTTTTTTGCATTGTTTTAAAATGCTTTTTTACCTTTTGAAAAGCTTTTTTAAAAGACTGAATTTCTTGTGGGCTAAATTTTTCTTTTAAAGTCTCTATGTCCTCTGCAAGTTCTTTTGTGATGTTTGGAAATGCAAAGCCATCAACCACGCTTGTTTGTCCGATAATATCAAAGGTGATAAAATTTGTTTTGACTTGTTCTAATCCATTATAGACTTCCCATTTAAAGAATATTTGGTGATTATCGTCAATCCAGCCTATCATATCGCCCGCTAAAAGATGTCGCTTTAAAAATAATTGTGCGTGTTTTTGCATTGCATATCGTGTGCCAAATGCACTTCCAGTCCCACTGCCTCCATAATCAATTACGGGCGTGTCAATTTGATTGGGTTTCAAGCTTGTGAGATGATGAAAATTATCTAAATTTAAAACAGGCTCAATATCTATGCGTGTGATGATGACATAATCGTATTGAAAATTTTGCATTTTTTCATAATTTTGCATTACTTCAAAAGACTTATAAATCCCATAAAACAATTTAGCGTGATTGGGCGAAGGGGTGTTGTCAAAAGCACTTTGATCACCCAATTCCCCGTGTTTAAAATTTGGAATTTGTGAAATTTTTTGGATCTCTTCTTGTGTGAGTTTTACCAAATATTCTGTTTCAAGCTTTAGAGCGGTGTTTCTAAAGTTTTGTATCAAGAAGTTTTTATCCCCTATGATTCCAACTTCTTTTGCAAAATCCTTTGTGCATTTACGTTCAATCCAATTATATCCTCCCCCAAGACCGGGCCATAAATGGTATTCATCCCACGTAAATAAAAACAAATCCGCATTAAGTGGCAAAGCTAACTTAGCTGAAATATTTTCTAGGGCTTTTAAATAATTGCCTCGTAAGATTCCATAAAGACAAATGGCAATCTTTGGTTTAGCTAGCATAGTATCACATTTATCCCATACGCTTAAATATTTGCGCAAACGTGCGTTAAAAATGTTAAAAAATATTCTTGCGCCTTCTTGATTGCTGTTATAGAGTTTATGCAAGATTTTATAAGAGGTTGCAAAAGGCTGCACTGGCACAAAAAAATCTTTTTCATCACGTAGTGTTAGAAAATAACGCAACATTTTGCTTGTATAGAATCCAAAACTAATTGGATTTTCACATTGATGGATACAACTTTCATAAAAATAGATTAAAAAATTTTTTAAATCTTGTTTATGATGATTGCTTTCATTTTGTAAGAGATTTTCTATGATATAATTTGCGATATATGCTTTAAAAACGGCATTAGAATCTGTCAGGGATTCTAAGCTATTTTGTGGATTTGTAAATATCTCTTGTAGAAAATTGTTTAAAACATCAACAGATATTGCAAAGTTTTCTTGGACATATTGACTAAATTCTGCATTATCTGGTGCAATATGAATAATAGTATGGAATCTCCCAGTGGAAAAAAGATAATGAAAATATTGAGTTTGTGCTTCTTTGTGATAAGCGTTAAATAAAATATCTACTTGTTGAAAGTCCCATAAATCTAAAGCTGTGTTGATTCTGTCTATAATATGTGTCATTTTTCCCCTTTTATGTTTTTATTAGAATTATGCTAAAACCATCTCCCATTGGTATGGGTTTAAGGTTTTGTTTGCTACACCATTCATCTACGGCTTTCTTAACTCCTGTGTAATATGGATGAAAATAATCATCAATAAGGATTACCCCCCCCCCGACAATCTAGGGTAAAAGAATTCTAATCCCGATAAAATAGGTTGATACAAATCGACATCTAAATTAACAAATTTAAATTGGGTATCTTGTGGAATCGCAATGGCAGTTTCTGGAAAATAACCCTTAATAAAGTGGCATTTTTCGGCAAAAGGCATTTTAGATTTTACTAATTCCAATGAAGTGGAGCTAAAATCACCACCATTCGCTTTTGAAAAATTATTTTGATTTTCCGCTTTGCAATCTCTTTTGTCAAATCCTTCAAAGGTATCCAACAAGAAAAACTCATCCTCTTTAAAGGTATGATTAATGTATTTTGCAAAATCACCCCTAAAAACACCAAGCTCGGCAACTGCTCCTTTTGTGTTGTTTTCTTTAAATTGCAAAGTAAGGGTTTTCATAAAGTTGATTCGTGCATAATGTCGGATAAATGTTAAGCTAGTATCAAATTTATCTTCATTTACTCCA
The DNA here is from genome assembly GCA_022766795.1 of Helicobacter sp. Taxonomy (GTDB): domain Bacteria; phylum Campylobacterota; class Campylobacteria; order Campylobacterales; family Helicobacteraceae; genus Helicobacter_D. The sequence goes on along the minus strand of JALEPE010000113.1, from coordinate 4,773 downwards.
TTCTTTTTCAAAGTTTCTTTGATTTGCTCTATGTAAAGAGGCACTTCAGAGGCAATAAAGATTTTATCAAACTCTAATTCTCGCAATTTTTCTGGTCCATAAATGGAGTATTGTTTTTCATCTATTGTCAAATAATATCCATTAACAGAGTGTTTCCTGCAATCAGAATCAATAAAGCATAGAATCTCATTTTCTAAGCTTAAATGCCAAGCAATCTGCACACCAAGCTGTGCGCTACCATAAATTACAACTTTCATTTTTTCTCCTTTAATTTTTCGTATTCTCGTGGTGTCCCACAAAATACAATCTCCTCTGAAGTGATTTTGTGGAATCGGACATCTTTGTCTTGTGCGATGAGATAGTTATACATTGGGGCAATGTAAAATTCATTGCGTGTGAAATCTTGCTTTTGTTGCATTTGTGTAAAAATTTCTTTGAAATATTCTGTGTTTTTGAAATAATATAATCCACTACTGCAAAGATTAGAAACCCTTTCTTTTTCTGTTGTTTGAATGACTTTATTTTCTGCATTTGGCACGACAAAACTCCATTGCTCCCCCTCTCCCTCAAACACTTCCAAATAGCCATCTATTTTGGTAAAATCAAGTTCTTGTGGCAAAGCAAAATGAGGACGAAAAGTATCAATGTTAAAAACAAACAAGCTTTCATAATCGGAGAGATTTACCCTTTGTAAGCCTAGCATTGCCGTATGTGCTTGTCCTAAGGTAGGATTTGGCAATTCTACTAACAAATAATTCTCTAAGCCTAGCTTTTTGCAAGTTTGTGCGATAAAAGATGCAGTTTGATAAATTTCTCTAAAAACAAATACAAATTTCCAATCCTTAAAATATCGCTTAAAGCTCTCCATAACATAGTAAAAAACATTTTCTCCCCAAAGGGGCAACATATATTTAGGCTGCGTATATCCTGCGTTATAGAATCTTTGGCTAAGTCCAGCCATAGGAATTATCATTGTCATTTATTTTCCTTAAAATTATGATAAAGCCTAAAGGCATTTGCTAGAAGTGCCATTTGCTTTTTTGTATCATCATTATGCAAACTTAGCATAGATAGAAACAGATGAATCGTCTTTGCCCTTACTGCTTTGATATTTCTAAATCCAAATACTTTTAAGAATGTTTTTTGAATCCCTTTGATTTCCGATTCTATCTTGATAGAAAAATTTATTTTATTTTGCGAATAATCCAAATCATAGAATCCTGCAAGAATGTAATCATACAATCCTATGCAAGAGTGCATAAGTTTAGCATAATCATAGTCTTTGTCTCCCATATTGGTAAGATGTCCGCTAAAATCCATTCCTCTTGGGTCAAAAGTCTTTATGTTGTTGCTGCGAAAATCATACATAATATTAGAAAAACAAAAATCCCCGTGAATTAAGCTAAATTTGAAATTTTGCAAATAGGGTTCTAGGCTTTCTATAATCTCTAGGAGAGATGGTGTTTGGATTCCATTAAACTCCCAATTTTGCGTCAAAGAGATAGAAGTTTGCTTGGAAAATTCTTTTAATCTCGCGAGTGTTTTGGATTTATAATTAAAATCTATTTTGGAATCTTGCGAGGAATAGCTATGCAGTTTGCTTAGAAACTTTTTGCATTGTAAAAAAATATTTTTCCACACATAAACAGGCAATTTTCCAAATACAAATAACTCTGCTAATGTATTGCAATAAAGATATTCTAGCTTGTAAGAGTGCATTCCTTGTTTGTGGAATCTAGGAATATAAAGCTCTAATTCTTGCGGAAGATTCTCAAACCAAAAAATCTCTGCTCCTATCTTTTCTTTCCATTGGGAGTTTTTGCAGATATATCCTTGTGTCTGGCTCAAAGAGTTAAAATGCCGACTAGCAAAAAAATAGCCCCTAGAAGTCAAATAGGTGGTTAAAATGCCAAAATCTAGCCAAGTATTATTTTCTACGCATTCAAAGGGATAACTTTTGGAATATTCTTTCAAAGCTTTAAGAAAAGAACTTTCTTTTATAAGATTTTGCACAAATACATAAGGGTGAGAAATACTCACATATCCGGTAAAGATAAGCTCTCTGTCCTTTTTGATAGGGGTTGCAAAAGTAAAAGTGGATTGATAATCGTCAAACAAATAGCACCATTGATAATTGTCTTTTGCCTTTCCAATGCTTAGAGCATTATCCTTAGAAAATTCCAAAAATTCAAACAAAGTGTCCCCGTGTAAAATGTGTAGAGTTTCATTGAGCGGTAAATTTAAATTGATACAATAAATTATAGATTCTCTAAGACTGAAGTTATCAGGAACATAGGCAATTTTCACATTCTCTTGTTGTAGGTTCTTTGCATTTTGCACTTGATAGGATTGTGGAAGTGAGAGAATAATCTTGTCTCCCAAAGATTTAAAAAGTGGAATCTGATATTCATAAAGTCTTTTATTGCCCAAAGGCAAAAACGCAGGTGGAATCTTGCCAAATTCTGCCATTAAATCTGGTGTAACATAAGTCGAAGAAGTAATCAAAACCATTTAAAGCCTTAAGAGTTTATTTTTCTTTGTCCAATAATTCTAAAATTTGAGGATAATCTAAAGCGACAAATTCTGAAGGGCGAATGGCTTTGTCATCTATATAAAATCCATCAAATCCACACCAAGCTTTGCCTATAATGACTTCGTCATAAGGCACTTGATGCTTATCTAGCCATTGAATAATGCTAGGCAATGTTTGAGCCTTAATTTTTTCTATATTTCCTTGATAAGTATTCATATTGCGACTTGTAAAAATTGCAATATAAAATCCCATTTCTTTATATTTTAGTAATTTGCGATATACTGCTTGATTGAGAGGTTTATCCTCATAACTTGTTTGAGAAATATCCAAAGTTAAAGTGCCGTCTAAATCAATGATGATTTTTTTTATTTCTTTCCTTGATACTTGCCATTATGTCTTTGTGAGACTTTGCGTTTGCTTTGTGTCATTGCGAGATTCTGTGTAAAGTTGTCCGCTCTGTCATTGCGAGAATTGCAACGCAATTCGTGGTGTGGATTTGCGTAAGCATTTGCACCCGCACTATGCAAAACTATAATGTGGAATCTTGCTTGTAAATATTCCATTGTAAGATTTACTTTTTGCAAGATTATAGATTGCTTCGTCATTTCATTCCTCGCAATGACTGCGTGGGATTCGTCATTGTCTCTTGCTTTTCTGTCATTGCGAGATTCCGCAAGGAATCGTGGCAATCTATAATGTGGAATCTCGCCTTTAAAGATTCCATTGTGAGATTTACTTTTTGCAAGATTATAGATTGCTTCACTAGCGTTCGCAATGACAGAGGGGCAAGGCGCAATGACGAGGTGGAATCTCATTTTCTTTTCTCTCTAAACTCTTTCTTTAGTCTAGGTAGATCTTGAAAAAAGAATCTTAAAAATCCTCCTTTATACCAACTCTTATTTGCTTGTATCAACGCAACTCCTAGTTTATAAGTGAAGCATTCTTTCTCTTTCAAAGCCTCTTTATAGTCTGCATAGGATTCTAGCTTTGGAAGTTTCAAAGCAGGATTCTTTGCAACTCTTGCTTCATACTTTGCCATTTCTTTTTTATGGGATTCTTTGATATAAGATAGCACATAAGGCATTCTTATATATCCCCATAGACTTTTAGAATTTAAAATCAAAGCTTGTCCTAGTTTGTAGGCTAGGTGGGAGTGGATTCTGTCTTTTGCGCTTACTAGATAGATACTAGGGAGTGGCTTTTCTTTGATGGTAATTTTTTCTTTAATAATAGGATTTTCTTTGATGGGGTGATACATTTTGTCATCTGGTTTGACAAAGATTCTTGTCGTATTCAAGTCCCACCTTGCAATGCGAATCTTATGCCCTTCTTCTGTAAAGTTATGCACTTTGAAGTTGTGTAGCATAGCTTCTGTTGCGGTAAAATATTTACACATTAGCCATTGTTTTTTGCCTGTAAAATTTTTATAAAGGATTGTGTAATCTCGTCTTTTTTGATACAAAATATCTATAAATGCTCTGCTGTATCTCGCAATGGCAAATAAAGAACCATAGCGAGGGATAGAATCATCATAAGCCCAATCTGTATGAGGAACCCAATACCATTTGCTATCCTTGTGTTCTTGCCTAAAATTTGAAACGATGAAATCTGCGTTATTGTGTTTATAAAATTCAAAAAAATTTTTGTAATTTGGGGCATTCAAGAAGCAATCATAGTCAATTTCCCAATAAAAATCAAAGTCTGGAAAATGTTTTTTTGCAAAATATACCCAATAATCCGTGCTATGCCAAAGAGTATAGCCCACATCTCTTTCTATATGGAGTCCCAAGTCTTCTAAATCTTTTTGGTATAGCAGGAGGCATTTTGCTTCTACACCAAAGAGATTTTTGATTTGTATTGCTCCGCTTTGGTCATCTTCTACTGCGCCACAAGTGTTGTGAATGCCCAATACGCATTCCACACCGCAGTTTTGCATTTTTTCAAATTCACTAAGAATGGCTTGGGAAATTTTGTAGGTTGCGAATAAAACTAATGTGCGTGTATTAGCACTAGGTGGCGGGGGGGGGGGATTTGTTTGATGACACTCATAAAAGCTATCCTTAATTTAAATTTTTAAATCAGACATTTGACATTATACCTTTAAAACTTAAGAATCTCAACTGCACTATTAATGTTTTCCCAAATATCTTTTGCGATTTCATCATTATACACGCCCGCGCACAAGATTATCATAGAATCAGGATTGTTTTGCAATATTTTTGGAGACTGCACGATACAAT